>VFLF01000375.1 GCA_009885185.1 Nitrosomonadales bacterium
GCAAAATCGGCGGCGCATCGCGGCGCGGCAAACCGACGGTGAGCGGATTGGTGCCGAAGCGGCTCTGGCTGCCGCCGTGCGGCGCAACAATGGCGCGGCTCACCACGTTGGTGAAATGAATCGACGCGAGATTCGCCGCAATCGCCTGTTCCGCCCAGTGCCCGACGCGGCCGATGTGATGCGTGTTCTTGAGGCCGACGATCACCACGCCGTGTTTTTTGGCGCGTTCGATGGCAAGCGTCATGGTCTGAAACGCCATCGATTGCCCGATGCCGCGATTGCCGTCCACTACCAGCAGCGTATCGGTGTCGGTGACGATGGAAAGCGTTTGGTTCAGTTGCAGTTCGTTGGCCTGCAACGAACGCACATACGGAGCAGTCATGCCGATGCCGTGCGAATCATGCCCGGCCAGATTGGCGCCGATCAGGTGATCGGCAGTGAGGCGCGCCTCGTGCTCGCTGCTGCCGGCGGCGCGCCAGAGGTTGAAGAGCCACTGGCGGGTGGCTTCGGTGGGGAGTTGTACGTTGGCTTCCACGGTGCTGTTCCTTGCTTGTTTTGTTAAAAACGCAGCAACTTCGCCGCATTGCCATAAAGTATCTTCTGTAAATCCGCATCCGGCAGCTTCAGCGATTCCACCAGCGCATTCGGCTGCTCGACATCCATCTTGGCGTAGTTGTCGGTGCCGATCACCACGCGATCCACGCCGACGAGATCAATCATGAAGCGCAGTGTTTCGGGGTAGTACGCCAGCGTGTCGTAGTGAAAGCGGCGGATGTAATCGCGGAACGGGCGCGCGAGTTTGGATGCCACTTCGACCGCGCCTTTTTTCATACTGTGTTCGATGCGCCCGGCCACATACGGAAAGCAGCCACCCGAATGCGGCAGCACCACATCGAGCTTGGGAAATTTATCCAGCACGCCGCTGAAAATGAACTTGGTGGCGGTGGTGGCGGTCTCGAACGGAAAGCCTAGCGTGTTGTAAATAAAATTCGTGCCGGCGAGGCGCTCAGGCCCACCGTAATGGTTGGGCTGGCCGTCGAGCGGATGGAACAACAGCGGGTAGCCGAGTTCCTCGCAGCGCGCGAGCAGCGGCAGGTAGCGCGGCTCGAAAATGTAATCGATGCCTTCCACCGAATTCGGCAGATGCACGGCGCGCATGCCGGGCGAGCCGGCCACGCGGTCGAGTTCCTTCAGCGCGGCTTTCACGTCGCGCATGGGTATCGCTGCGCCCGCGACGAAACGGTCGGGGTGGGCCTTATGCGCCTCCACGGCGGCGTCGTTGACAATGCGCGCGAATTGGTCGGCAGCTTCCAGCGTCGCCCATTGCCACGGCATGCTGCCGGAGAGTGTCAGCACATGCGTTTTCACGTTGCGCTCGTCCATCCATTTCAGGCGCGCGTCGAGGTCGTGCATCTTCGGGTCAATCGGCCCGCCGGAAATCGCGCCGCCCTGTTGCTTGGCGTAGTCGATATAGCCTTGCGGCGCCCAGTGCGAGTGGGCGTCGATGGAGCCTTGTGGTGTGTTGTTTTGTGACATGGCGTGCCTTTGCAAATAAAAAGTATCCCTGTCATTCCCGCGAAAGCGGGAATGACGGGTGTGGGTTGGTTGGTCATAGCGAAAATACAAATAAAAAACAGACGGTTATGATCTATGGCGAAACAGCATAAAGCAGCGGCTTGCCCGCGAAATGCGCCCGCACATCGTGCAGCAATTTTTCGCCGCGCCCCTCGCGCACCTCGCGCGTGGAGGTGCCCATGTGCGGCGCGAGTACTACGTTGTCCATGTGAAAAAACGCGGAGGGCACGTTGGGTTCATCCACAAACACATCAAGCGCCGCGACGGCGAGTTGTTTGCTGGCGAGCGCGTGAATCAGCGCGGGTTCATCGACGATTGGGCCGCGCGCGATGTTGACCAGATAGCCGTCGGCGCCGAGTGCCGCGAGGATGCGCGCATCAACGAGGTTGCGCGTGGCCGGGGTCAGCGCACAGGTGACGATGAGGCAATCGACCTCGCGCGCCATGGCTTCGAGATTATCGAAGTACGGAAACGCCACGTCGTCCTTGCGGCGCGGGCCGAAATAACAAATCTTCATGCCGAAACCCGCCGCACGCACGGCGATTTCGCGGCCGATGCGTCCCATGCCGACGATGCCGCAGGTTTTGCCGCGCACTTCCACGCCTGACGGAAACATGGTGGTGGGCCACGCGCCGGAGCGCACAAAACGATCCGCCTCGCAGATGCGCCGCAGCATCGCCACCAGCATGCCCATCGTCAGATCGGCCACCGGCTCGGCGGTGGAGTCGGGTGTGTGGGTGACCGCGACCTTGTGTTCCCTGGCGGCGGCAAGATCAATCAGTGTGTAGTAAGGGCCGTAACACGCGAGCAGTTCGAGCTTGGGCAGTGCGGCGAAATGCGCGCGGGTGACTTCGGTGGTGGTGGTTGAAATAGCCGCGCGCGCATGAGCGCAATGTTGTTTGATAAACGCCATCGGGTCAGCCGCCGTGAACGATTTATGCACCACTAAATCCTGTTCCAGCGCGGCGAGCGTGGGTTCGTAGATGGCTTTCAGTAATACGATTTCGGCTTTCATCGATCTGCTTTCGGTTTGCCTTCAGTTTGCTTTGAGGCCGGCGTCGCGCAGCACCTGCGTCAGCCGCGTGCCGTTGTCGCGCAGGAACGTGGTGAATTCCGCCGGTGTGTTGCCCACCGGCACCTGATTCAGTTGTTCCAGTCGGGACTTGACCTCCGGGGTTTGCGCGGCGCCGGCAAACGCCGCGTGCAGGCGCTTGATGGCCGGCGCGGGCGTGCCCGCGGGCGCCACCACGCCGGCGAAGGTTTGCACATTGATTTGCGGAAAACCCAGTTCGGCAAACGTCGGCACATTCGGTATCGATGCGAGACGCCGGGTGCTGGTCGCGGCGAGCGCACGCAGCCGGCCGTCCTGCACGAACGGCACCGCGCCCGATCCGGCGAGCAGCATCGGCACTTCGCCCGCCACCAGCGCGGTGACCGCCGGCCCCGCGCCCTTGTAGGCGATGTGCGTCATTTTCAGACCGAAGTGCGCGCGGAATTGTTCGATGGCCAGATGCCCCGCGCTGCCGTCGCCGGGCGAGCCGTAATTGAGTTTGCCGGGGTTGGCCCTGGCATGATCGACCAGCTCCTGCACTGATTTCGCGGGCAGCGAGGGATGCACCGCCAGTATCAGCGGCGTGGCCGAGATCAGCGTAATCGGCGCAAAATCCTTCAACGCCACGTAACCCGCGTCGCGCACCAGCGTCGGGTTGATGATGAACGCCGGATCCATTACGCCGAGGGTGTAGCCATCCGGCGGCGCGGCTTGCACCAGGCGCGTGCCGATCAGCGTGCCGCCGCCCGCGCGGTTATCCACGATCAGTGATTGGCCGAGCAATTCGATCGCCTTGCCCTGCACGATGCGCGTGGTGATGTCGGAACCGCCGCCCGTCGCATACGGAATGATGATGCGCACGGGCTTGGTGGGAAACTCCTGCGCGCACGCCGTGTGCGCGCCCCACGTCAATAGCAGCGCCGCGGATATTATGTAACTATTTGTTTTTAAACAATTTTTCATATAATCCTCAGCGGTGGGATCAAGCCATCAAACCCTGCTTTTTCAAGTTAATATCCTTGATCCCATCCGCCGCCCAACACGCCAGCATGCCGATGGTTTCGGTGGGCGGGTTGGCGGCGTTTTGCGGGAACGCGCTGCCGCCGACGACGAACACGTTATGCACGTCCCACGATTGCAGGTATTTGTTGACCACGCTGGTGGCGGGGTCCGCGCCCATCACCGCGCCGCCGATGTTGTGCGTGCTTTGATACGGCACGATGGAGTATTTACCCGGCACCGCGCCCGTGCTGATGTTGGAGGGCTTCATCGCCTTGGCGATGTCGGCGCATTTGTCGCGCATGAAGGCCGACAGCTTTTGCTCGTTCGGGTGCCAGTCGAAAGTCATGCGCAGCAACGGCAGGCCGTGGGCATCGCGATAGGTTGGATCCAGATCAAGGTAGTGGCCGCGATAGCTCTGGCACGATGCGTGATAGGTAATCGAGAACGAACGGCCATAGTAATGCGCGGCGGCTTTTTTCCATTCGCCGCCCCAGCGCGGCGTGCCCGTCGGCGTGAGCTTGGATTTGATCGGCGTGGCGCCGTTGTTTTGCACGGCGCTATACGCGCCGACAAAACCGATGCCGCCGTGATCGAAGTTGTCGCAGTTGAAATCATCAATGCAGGTGCCGATCATGCCGCCGCCGATGAACGGATTAAATTCGCGATCGTTGTAAAACAGCGACACCTTGCCGCTGGTTTGATACGAATAATTTCGGCCGACGACACCGGTGTTGCTCACCGGATCGTACGGCTTGCCGACGCCCGAGAGCAGCAGCAGCCGGTTGTTGTTGAAGGTGTAGGTCGCCAGCAACACGATATCCGTCGGCTGCTCCACCATCCGTCCGCGGGCATCGATGTAGGTCACGCCGGTGGCGCGCTTGCCGCTGGAATCGAGATTGACCTTGATCACATTGCACAGTGGACGCATCTCGAAATTCTCTTCCTTCAGCAGCGCCGGAATCACAGTGGACAGCGGGCTCGCCTTGGCGCCCTGCGAACAGGCGTGTGATCCGCAGAAGCCGCCCTTCATGCATTCGCCGAGGTATTGTTTGTAGAGATTGACGAACGGTTGCGTCATCGCCGCCGCCGGATTTTGAAATGGCGTGTAACCCAGCGATTCGGCGGCCTTGGCGAACATTTCGCCCGCGGGCGTGCGTTTGGTTTGCGGATTGGGAAACTCTCGCGAGCGGGCGCCTTCAAACGGATTGCCGCCGGGTTGTTTTACGCCCTCGATATTTCCAGCCTTGCCGCCGACGCCGTAGATGTGCTCGAACTGATCGTAGTACGGCTCGAATTCGTCGTAGGTGACGCCCCAGTCCTGACTGGTGCAATCCTCCGGCAAAAAGTTTTTGCCGTAACGCGCGGTGTTTTTGCTGCGCACCAGGAAATCGTCCGGCAAAAAGCGCCGCGCGTGGCAGCCCCAGTGCGCCGCCGTGCCGCCGACAATCTCGCCGGGCTTGAACGAGCCCAGTTCGCGCATCGGCAGCGCGGTTTCGTTCAGCTGGTTGCGGAAAGTGATGGTCTCGCGCGACAGATCCTGAAAAATGTCGCTGTGGCGGTCGTACTTCAGTTCGTCATGCACATACGGCATGGCGAAATCATGTTGCGGGTCGATCATGCGCCCGCGTTCGAGGCATACCACTTTGAGTCCGGCGTTGACCAGTTCCATCGCCATGATGGAACCGGAGACGCCGCTGCCCACGACAACGGCGTCGACCGGTTTGAGTTTGATGGCGGGTGAGGACATGCTTATTTCCCTTAGACAAAAAAGCGCGTTATTCCGCGCGCACGCCGGCGGCCTTGATGGTTTCGGTCCACTTGGCGAGGTCGGCCTTGATGCGGGCTCTGAATTCTTCGGGGGTGCTGCCGATGGGGTCTGCGCCCTGCGAGATCAGCAGGTCGTTGAAATTCTTGCTTTGCACGATTTTACGCATCTCGCCGCTGATGCGCGTGATGATTTCAGGCGGCGTGCCAGCGGGGGCGAGCATGCCGAACCAAGTCGCCGCTTCAAAGCCGGGCAGTCCCGATTCGGCCATCGTCGGCAGTGCGGGCGCAGATGGACTGCGTTGCGCGCTGCTGATGGCAAGCGCGCGCAGGCGCCCGGCGCTCATATAGGGCACGACGGAAAGCGTGTTGGCAAAAATAATCGACAACTGCCCGGAGATCAGGTCGGTTACGGCGGCGGGCGTGCCCTTGTACGGCACATGCACGATATCCACACCCGCGCGCAACTTGAACAGTTCCGCCGTCAGGTGCGGGATGCCGCCGACGCCCGCCGAGCCGTAGTTAAGCTGGCCGGGTCTGGCCTTGGCGAGCCCAATGAGTTCTTTCAGGTTTTTCGCCGGCAGCGAGGGATGCACCGTCAGCACGTTCGGCGCGGAAGCCACCAGCGATATCGGGTCCAGGTCTTTTTCCAAGTGATACGCGGGCTTGCTGAGCAGGATGTAGCTGCTGACCACCGACGCCGGAAAAAACAGCAGGTGGTAGCCATCAGGTGTGGCGCGCGCGGCGATGCCAGCGCCGAGATTGCCAGACGCGCCGGGCCGGTTATCGACGACGAACTGCTGACTCATGGCCTCGGTCAGACGTCCGCTCATCGCGCGGCCAACGATATCCACGCCGCCGCCAGGCGGAAACGGAATGATGACGCGCACGCTTTTGGCGGGATACGGTTGCGCGTGCGCGGTGGCGCCCGTGAACAGCAGAACGGCGCCAAGCATTTCGTAGGATGAGAAGCGCACTGCGAAAACTTTCTTCCAGATAGTGAGCGGGATCGTCATCGCGCGACCGCACGATGAACAGCGAGTGTCTATCGCGCCCGGTGCGCCGTCAAGGTGATGAAGCAACGTGAACGAACTTGGTAAACTGCGCGTCATTACGTGGAACAACACAGGACGCGCATCATGGTTATACGCTGGGGCATTATTGGTTTGGGCGACATCGCCGAGCGCAACTTCACGCCGGCGCTGGGCAAGGCCGCCGGATCACAACTGGTGTCGGTGTATAGCCGCAGCCTCGACAAGGGCAAGGCGTTTTGCGCCCGCTACAACGTGCCGCGCGCCTACGATGCGCTCGACAAGATGCTCGCCGATCCCGAACTGGACGCGGTGTACATCGCCAGTCCCAACGCCTTGCACGCCGAGCAATCCGTGGCGGCATCGCGGGCGGGCAAGCACGTGCTGTGCGACAAGCCGATGGCGCTGAGCGAAGCCGATGGCGAGCGCATGATCCGCGCCGCTGAAGAGCATAAGGTCCGGCTCGACGTGGCGTATCGACTGCGTTATCACCCCGCGCACATCGAGGCGCGCCGCCGCGTGCAGTCGGGGGTGCTGGGCGAAATGCAACTGATCAAGGCGCAGAACTTTGTGGGCGGCGCGCGCCCCTATTGGGCCAGCATGGGCTGGCGCAACGATCCGGCGATTGCAGGCTCCGGCTCCATCGTCGCGCAGGCCGTGCATCCGGTGGATTTGCTGCGGTATCTGACCGATAGCGAAATCGTCGAAGTACGCTGCATCACCGACGAAGCGCCGCCGTCGCGGCCCACCGACGAGGCCACCGTCAGCATTTTCAAGTTCGCCAACGGCGCGCTGGCGCAAGTGGCGTCCGGCGCGGTGGTGCCGCGCTCGGACAACGACGCGGTGTTATACGGCAGCCGTGGCAAGATTTCGTGTCTGGGCACGCTGGGCCGTAACGAGGCCGGGCGCGTGCAGGAGGTGGTGGTGGACAGCGCCGCGCCGCAGGTGCGCTTGCTATTTGCCGACGACACACCCATCACGCGCACCACAAAATTGATCGAAGCGTTTAATCGCTCCATCACGCACGGCGAGCCGACCACGATGTCCGCGCAAAACGGCTTGCAGATGATCCGCATCGCCAATGCCATGCATGAATCCAGCAGGCACGGCAGGGCGATTAAAGTGTAGGGCGGGAGCCATCCCGCCAGCAGATTACGCCTTTAAAAATCCCAGCACGGTGTCCGCAAACAATTGCGGCGTTTCCACGTTCATGAAGTGTCCGGTATCGGCCAGCAGATACGTCGCGCCGGCGGTGGCGGCGGCCACGCGCTGCGCCACGTCGGGCGGACGCTGCGTGTCGTGTTTCGCGCCGATCACCAGCGTAGGCGCCTTGATTTTCGCGTATTCGGGTGTGAGATCGACGTTCTGCATCATGCGCGCCTGTGCTGCGAACGACGCCGGCGTGTTGCACACCCAGCGCGCCTGATAACGCTTGAAGCGCTCGCGATCCAGCGCGCGCAGATGCTCGGGGTACGAGCGGTCGTGGCTCGCCTGCATCGCGGAACGTATGCCCTCGCGCTCGACCAGCGCGGCGCGTTCGATGCTGTGAGGGCTGCGCGCGACATTGCTGCCGATGTAAGGACTGGCGATGAAAAGCCTCGCTACGCGCGCCGGATGACGCGCGGCAAAGCCCACCGAATAATCCGCGCCCATCGCGCAGCCGGCGAGGTACACGGGTGCTGTGATGTTTAGGGCATCGAGCAGCGCGGCGAGGTCCGCCACCACACCGTCAAAGGTAAGTTCGCGTACTTTTTCGGAAAAGCCGAAGCCGCGCTGGTCGTAACGCAGCACGCGAAAATGTTTTTCCAGCGCGGGCAGAGCGTCGTCGTAACTCTCAAGGCAGCCGCCGGCTTCGTGCATCAGCACCAGCGTGTCTTTACCGGATCCGCTCAGCGTGTAACGCAGGCTGGCACCGTTGGCTTCGATCCAGGGCATGGGGTTCTCCTCTGAAAGGCGAAAAACCAACCCTGTCGTTCCCGCGCAGGCGGGAACCCATAACACCGTGTCACTTGCGAGGGCTTATGGATTCCCGCGTGTGCGGGAATGACAGGGGTGGGTTGGTACGTTGAAGTGAATGAAAAAGTAGGGCCGATGACGAAACATCAAACCATCGACTGGCCCGGCCGCTTCAGATAGGTCTCTTTGATGCCGTCGGCGGTCCAGCAGGCCAGCATGCCGATGGTTTCCGTCGGGCCTACTGCGGCGTTTTGCGGATACGCGCTGCCGCCGACCACGAACAGGTTCGGCACATCCCATGATTGCAGATGTTTGTTCACCACGCTGGTGGAGGGATCAGCGCCCATCACCGCGCCGCCGATGTTGTGCGTGCTTTGATAGGGGACGATACTGTATTTGCTGGGCACGGCGCGCGCGGCGTAGCTGGTGGGCGCCATGGCTTTGGCGATTTCGACGCACTTTTCGTTCATGAACTTGAGCATCTTCTGCTCATTCTGATGCCAGTCGAAAGTCATGCGCAGCAGCGGCAGGCCGTTCGCATCGCGATAGGTCGGGTCGAGATCGAGATAATGCTGACGGTAGCTCTGGCACGAGCCGTGGATACTGATGCTGAAACTACGGCGGTAATTGTGTGCCACCGCTTTTTTCCACTCGGCGCCCCAGCGCGGCGTGCCGTGGGGCACGGGCTTGGATTTGATCGGCGTAGCACCCGCATTCGATACTGCGATGTAGGCGCTACCGACAAAGCCAAGTTCTGAACGGTCGAGTTCCTCGCCGTTGAAATCGTCGAACTGCACGCTGGTCATGCCGCCGCCGATGAACGGGTTGAACTCGCGGTCATCAAAGAACACTTCGACCTTGCCGCCGGTTTGATACGAGTAGTTGCGGCCCACCACGCCGGTGCCCGCCACTGGATCGTAGGGCTTGCCGATGCCCGACAGCAGCAGAAGGCGCGTGTTGTTGAAGCAGTAAGTCGCCAGCACCACGATGTTGGCGGGCTGCTCCACGGTTTGTCCGCGCGCGTCGATGTAGGTGACGCCGGTGGCCTGCTTGCCGGTGGAATCCTTGTTGACCTTGATCACATTGCACAGCGGGCGCATTTCGAAATTTGTTTTTTTCATCAGCGCAGGCAGCACCGCGGTAAGCGGGTTGGCCTTGGCGCCGGCCGCGCAGGCATGGCTGCTGCAAAAGCCGCCGCGCTGGCATTCGCCCATCATCACTTTATAGAGGTTCATGTAGTCGCGGGTCATCGCGGCGGCCGGCCCCGGAAACGGGTGATAGCCCAGTTCTTTCGCGGCCTTGGCGAACAGCATGCCCTGCGGCGTGCTACGCGTCGGCGGGTTCGGATACTCGCGCGAACGCGGGCCTTCAAACGGATTGCCGCCGGGCTGGATTTCGCCGTTCAGGTTGCCGGCCTTGCCGCCGACGCCGTAGATGTGCTCGAACTGGTCGTAATACGGTTCGAGTTCGTCGTAAGTCACGCCCCAGTCTTGGCTGGTGCAATCTTCGGGGAAAAAGTTTTTGCCGTGCTTCTCGGTCATGCGGCTGCGGATTTCAAAATCGTACGGCAAAAAGCGCCGTGCATTGCAGCCCCAGTGCGCCGCCGTACCACCGACGATCTCACCGGGCTTGAACGAACCCAATTCGCGCATCGGCAGCGCGGTTTCACCCATGTTGTTGCGGAGGGTAATCGTTTCGCGCGACAGATTCTGAAAAATGTCGCTGTGGCGGTCGAACTTCAGTTCGTCGTGCGTGTACGGCATCACGAAGTCGTGCTGCGGCTCGATCATGCGGCCACGCTCAATGCACACCACGTTAAGTCCCGCATTCGCGAGTTCCATGCAGATGATCGATCCGGCAACGCCGCTGCCCACTACCACCGCATCGACGGGTTTAAGTTTTGTCGTCATGTTATTTGTTCTCAATCGACTTGATCATGATGTGCTTGGCGTAACCCTGTGCATCCACCTGCGCTTTTTTGGTTTCGATGTCGAGGATGCTCACCGGCTCCGCGCGGTAAACCTCCGGGTTATCCACGTGCCCGTTGTAGGCGCCCGACGCCACGCCGGGAAAGCCCAAGAGCTTCCAGCCCACCTTGTCGCGGTTGCCGCCGTAAATCGGATCGGCGAAAAAGCCTTCCTCGGTATTGCGCCACAAGAGATCAAAAAACAGTTTGCTCGACAGCGACGGCAGCGCGACCTTGCCTTGCTCCAGCGCCTGCAACACCTCATCCTGCTGCGCGCCGGTCAGGAATTCAAAATTCTTGCCGTATTGTTTGGTGCAATAGCGGTTGGTTTCCAGTATGCCGACCTTGTAAATTTCCTGCGGCGTCAGCCGCGACTGAAACCCCTGCTGCGGCGTGCCTTCCTGCCAGGGGCCGGAGCGGTAATTGCGCCCGTGCGTGCCCCACACGCTGCACAACTGGCGGTCGATGTAGTAAGTAACGTCGGCGTCTTTCCCCCCCGGCCCCAGATCGTCTGGCGGAATCAGGCGATCAACGGCGGCGTCAAGAAAACGAACTTCCGGTTGTGTCAGACAACCGTAGGCGTGTGGAACAGCAGATTCTCCCATCCTTGCATCTCCCGGAATATGGAACTATGGACAAGTGCGGCAGGTGATGGCGTCGTGCGAGACGCCGGCGCCGC
>VFLF01000019.1 GCA_009885185.1 Nitrosomonadales bacterium
AATCCCATTGGCCGCCTGCTGCTGGTGCTCTACGGCGAGGCGACCGCCCAAAACAACGCCTGGGGCGACGCCATCTGCTCCAGCCTGCAACTCATCAATTTCTGGCAGGATGTCGCCATCGACTATAAAAAGAACCGCATCTATTTCCCGCAGGACGAAATGGCGCAATACGGCATCACCGAATCCCATATCGCCCATGGTACGGCTAACGACATCTGGCGACAATTCTTGAGTTTTCAGGTGAATCGCACGCGGCAGTACCTGCATTCAGGCGCAGCATTGGGCCACGCACTGAAAGGCCGGCTGGGGCTCGAAATGCGCATGATTATCGCGGGCGGCGACCGCATACTCACCAAGATTGAAAACGTGAACTACGACGTGTTTCAGCGTCGCCCGGTGCTGCGGCCTCATGACTGGCTATTGATGCTGGCGCGCGCCGCTTTTTGATATGACACCAGACGAATACTGCCAGCAAAAAGCCGTCGCTTCGGGGTCGAGCTTCTACTACAGCTTTCTGTTCCTGCCGCCGGAACGCCGTCGCGCCATCACGGCGCTGTACGCCTACTGCCGCGAGGTCGATGATGTGGTCGATGAATGCACCGATGCGGGCGTTGCGCGCACCAAGCTCGTGTGGTGGCGCGACGAAGTCGCCAAACTCTACGCGGGCCAACCGCAACATCCCGTCACCAAGGCGCTGGCGCCCGCCATCGCCACTTACGGCATCGAGCAACAGCACATGCTTGAGCTCATCGACGGTATGGCGATGGATCTCGATTACAACCGGTATCCCGACTACGACACGCTGAAGCTCTATTGCCACCGCGTGGCCGGTGTGGTGGGCCTGATGTCGGCGAGCATTTTCGGTTACAGTGAAAAACAAACGCTGGAATACGCCGCCGAGCTCGGTCTGGCCTTTCAGCTCACCAATATCATCCGCGATGTGGGCGAAGACGCGCGCCGCAACCGCATTTATCTGCCGCTCGATGAACTGGAGAAGTTCGGCGTGGTCGAAACGGATATCCAGTCCGCGCGCGAAACCGAGAACCTCCAGAAACTGATGTCCTTTCAGATCGAACGCGCGCTGGCGCAATACGACACCGCGTTCGCCAAACTCCCCGCGCACGACCGCAAGCCGCAGATACCCGGTATCATCATGGCGGGCATCTATCGAACGCTACTGGAAGAAATTCGCGATGACGGGTGCAACGTGTTAACACAACGCACCTCTCTCACGCCGATTCGCAAGCTGTGGATCGCCTCCAAAACCTGGCTGAAAGGCTGATGTGACCCTGGTGCAGAAAATAGGTCGATTCGCGTTGCTGGCCACAGCACTGGGCGGCGCCACGCCGCTGGCGCTGTCGCAGCCGCAGCAGCAGCCGCAGCCGCAATCAAAACCACCCGCTGCTCAAAATCAGCCGGTACCCGCCGCAACCTCCGAAAACGCGCGCGATGTACTCACGCGCGTACGTCCGGCGGTGATACAGATCAAGGGGTTTTTCGGTTCGAATACCGCGCAGGCATTTCATGGCACCGGCTTTGCCGTGACCAACGGCGGCGTATTCATGACCAATTACCACGTGGTCGCACAGCAAGTACAGTTCCCCGACAAGTACCGCCTCGAGTACCGCACCACCGACGGCAAGACCGGCGGCATCGAGGTGCTGGCGATCGATGTTCGGCACGATCTGGCGGTGGTCCGGGCCACCGGCTATGCGCCCACGCCACTCAAGCTGGTATCGGTAACGCCGGTCAAGGGTGAACGTGCCTACTCCATTGGTTTTCCGCTGGATGTCGGGCTAACCATCACCGAAGGCGTCTCCAATGGCCGAGTAGAGGATTCGTTCGATCCGCGCATTCATTATTCCGGCGCGATCAACGGCGGCATGTCGGGCGGCCCGGCCTTGAACGCGGCCGGTGATGTGATCGGCGTCAACGTCTCCGGCTATCGCTTCGAGCAATTGGTGAGTTTTCTGGTCCCCGCAGAACACGCACAAACGCTGCTCGATCGTTCGCTCAAACAACAAAAACCCGTCGCCGGCGGCCTGAAAAAGGAAGTGCTGACGCAAATGCGCACTCACGCCACCGATCTGCTCGGCGCGTTGAAGGGCGACATGCTGACGCAACCGGCCTCGGGTTACCGCCTGCCTGCCAAGCTCGCGCCGTTTATCGATTGCAACGCGTCCGGCGATCCCACGCCCGGCCAGCCTGTGCAAATGGTTCGCATCAACTGCGCGGCCAAAGCCGGTCTTTACGTGCAGCAGGGCCTGTACAGCGGTGATCTGAAATATTCGCATTTCGTGCTGACCACCGACAAACTCGATGCATGGCGTTTTTCGCACAGACTCTCGGAATTGGCCGCCGCCACCGGCGCCTACGGCTCGCGCCGGCACGTCGGGCCTTTCTCCTGCCAGAACCGCAACGTGCGCCTGAAAGGTTTCGACGCCAGCGTGATGGTCTGCGTGCGCGGTTACCGCAAGCTCGAAGGACTGTACGATTTCACCGTGCGCGTGAGCAGTCTTAACGCGACCAAACGCGGCTTCGCCAGTCATCTTGATATGTACGGCCTGGATTTCGACGCGGGCATGGCCTTCATCAAACGCTACACCGACGCGATGGAGTGGCAGCCATGAGTGCCATGGGCATTGACACGGTACTAGTCGAAATCCTCGGTGGCCACGGTCGTGTGCTGACACGCGAGCGCATTGCACTCAACAGCGCGCTCACTGGAGATCGGCGCGTGTTTACCATCGGGCGCAGCGTCAGCGCGAATGTCACACTCGACGATGCCTACGCTGCGGCCTGGCATGCGTCGGTGGAAATCACGCCCGATGGGAAAATTTTGGTCACCGACCTCGGATCGGCAAACGGCATCATCGTTACCGGCAAGCGTCATCCGCATGCCCAAGCGCTGGAACTTGCCGACGGCCTGCTGCAAGTCGGCCGCACGCGAATCAAAGTGCGCACGACGCACGAAGATCTCGCGCCCGAAAAACCTGATCAACTGCGCCCCGCTTCCATACTGCGCGATCCCGCATGGATCGCAGGCGTGGGCGCCCTGGTGGGCGGCATGCAGCTTGCCTACGGCAGTTGGCAGGCGGCGCCGCGCGATCTCGCCACCATCATCGTCACCACGCTGATTTCCGCCGCGCTGGCCGCCGGCGGATGGGTGGCGTTCTGGGCGCTGCTCACCCGCGTGATGCAGGGCGAATGGCGCTGGCTGCGGCACGCCGCGATATTTCTCAGCGTGGCGGCTTTGTTCGTTGCGATTAACGGCGTGCTGGAGTTGTGCTGGTTCATGTTTTCACTGCCGCAGTGGAGCACCCGCGCGGCATGGGTAGGCGCCCTCGCGTTCGGCTGCGCCTTGTACCTGCACCTGATGCATGCCTCCAGCCTGACGCCGCGACGCGCCGCGTTGATCGCCTGCCTGATACCCGCGCTGTCCGGCGGCACCGGGCAATGGGTGCAGGCGCGCTATCAGATGCGCGATGTCAATTACATCGCAACCAGCGTGCGCATCTACCCGCCTTTGTTGCGATTGCTTGCCGCCAGTACCCTCGAGAACTATTTTCAGGACTCTGCCGCCTTGCGCGACGCCGCGGATAAATCGCGCAAAGCCATCCGTGCGGACGACGAAGACGACGATACCGCCGACGAATAAACCATCCTTTTGGACCACCGCATATGGACCTGCAACTCACCGATAAGACCGCGCTGGTTACCGGCGCCAGCCAGGGCATAGGACGCGCCATCGCCAAGGGCCTGGCCGCCGAAGGTGTGCAAACCTGCATCGTCGCGCGGCGTGGAAAATTGCTTGATGCGCTGGCGGCAGAAATTGTCGCCGACGGCGGCAAGAAGCCCGCCATCGTGGAGATTGACATCATGGAAGCTGATGCACCCGTGCGCTTAGCACATGCCGCCGAAAAAGCGCTGGGCAACATCGACATCCTGATCAACAGCGCGGGCGGCAGCAAACCGGCAATTCACGTGGACGCCCCCGACAGCGCATGGGAAGAATCGATGACGCTCAACTTTGTGCGCGTGCGCCAGCTCACCCATGCGGTGCTGCCGGGCATGATGCAACGACAGTGGGGACGCATTATCAACATCAGCGGCAAATCCGAACCCGAAGCGCTGATTGCCGCCACGCCGACCAAGGCCGCCATACACGCGTGGTCCAAGGGCCTGTCGCGGGAAGTCGGTCCGCACGGTATCACCGTTAACTGCATCCCCCCCGGACGCATCATGAGCGAGCAGATCCGCCGCAAATACTCGCCGGAATTTCGCGCCGAGCAATCAGCTAAAGAGATACCGGTTGGGCGTTATGGCGAGCCGGAAGAGCTTGCCGTGCTGGCGGTGTTTCTGGCCTCTCCCGTCGCCGCGTACATTACCGGCACGGTGATGCCGGTGGATGGGGGGTTAAGGAAGTACGCTTTTTAGAATACGTTTGTCGTTGAGGCAGTTTCTCGCGAGGAGCCCTTCCATGGAAATCATCCAACTCCACCCCGAAATCGCCGCCGAAATTCGCGGCGTGAGCATGGCCGATGTCGCCGCCAACGATGATATTTATCGGGCGGTACGTGCCGCGTTCGAGGAGCACTCGGTGCTGGTGTTTCGCGATCAGCCGGTGGAAGATCAAATACAAGTCGGCTACTCGGCGAAATTCGGCCCGCTCGAAACCGCCAAAGCCGCTTCACTCGGCGAAGGCACGCCGTTTTCGATCCTCACCAATATCGATCCGGCGACGCGCGAGCTGGTGCCGCCCACGCACAAGGAAGCGCTGCGCGCCAAGGCCAATCAACTGTGGCATACCGACAGCTCGTTCCGGCAAACGCCCGCGCTGGCCTCGGTGCTGTCGGCGCGCATTATTCCCGGTGTGGGCGGCGAAACCGAATTCGTGTCAATGCGCGCGGCGTGGAACCGTCTGCCGGAATCGCTGCGCGCCAAGCTCGCGGACAGTTACGCATGGCACAGCTACGCGCACTCGCGCGGCAAGATCGACCCCGCGCTGGCGTCGCAACGCGAACGAGACACACTGCCGCCCGCGTGCTGGCGCATGCGCTGGCGCAACCCGGTAAACGGGCGTGACGCGCTCTACATCGCCTCACACACCTACGCCATCGACGGCATGCCGGAAACGGAAGCGCAAACGCTGATCGACGAACTCACCGCCATCGCCACCGCGCCGGGCCACGCCTATGAACACGTCTGGCGCAATGGCGATTTTGTGATGTGGGACAACCGCGCCAGCATGCATCGCGGTCGCCCGTGGCCGCTGGACAAACCGCGCCACATGATCCGCACCACCATCGCCGCGACGGATGCGGATGGGGTGGCGGAGTTGCGGCCGCCGCGGTAGGCGGCGTAGCCTGCGGAACCTAAAGAGGGGCGAAGACGAGAAAGGCGAAAAATAACTTAACTATATGTTTTTATTGAATTATTTTATATTTTATCGTGTCTGACCCTCATCGCACCATGGCGCCATTGACGTTGGGCGAATTACGCAAGGGCATCGAGGGTGTTGCCGATGCCAAGCGCCTTTACCCTTCGCACGGCGTTGGTTTTCGGGCTTTTCCCGCGTGTTCTGTGTGTTCCGTGGTTAAAAATCTTTTGCCGGTAAATGAACGCACTTTGCAATCATCGAAGAAATCTTAATAGTTAATAGAAACAAATAGTTATAACCAATTGCCGTCTGCGGGAAACTGGCGTAGACTAGACGTTAAACATTGTTTTATAAGGGCTGCGCGATGCTCAAATCCATCACCAAAGTCGGAAATTCCCAGGGGCTGATTCTCGACAGCGCTCTGTGTGAACTCACGGGCTTGAAAGCCGGCGATCAAGTGAATGTCACCGTGCATGATGGCGGCGCCATTACCATCACGCCAATACGCAAATCCGCTGCGCCTGAAATGGTCAATAACACGATTCGACAAACGGTCAAAGATTACGCCGCCACGCTGCGGAAGCTGGCGTGAGCGGCACGCCAGACGACTGCATACACTTGGCCATCGCAGACGTTACGGAAATTCACGCTCAAGTCATCGCGGCATTTGGCGGACTGGCAGGTGTGCGCGATCACGGCCTGCTCGAATCCGCCATTGCCGCCCCACGGGCGACGGCATTCGGCGCCTCCCCCTTCGCCGATTTAATCGAAGTTGCGGCGGCCTACCTTTTTTACCTTTGCCGAAATCACCCTTTCCACGATGGCAACAAACGTGTCGCCATGGCTACGTCTATCGTATTCCTCCGGTTGAACGGCGTCGAACCCGCGCCCGACAGCGATGCGTGGGAATCGTTGATACTGGAAGTGGCATCCTCCAAACACGACCGGCAGCAAACCACCGAGCGCCTGCGTGCGCTGGTGATCTCGCCCCTTTGATTCGATCTCGCCCCTTTGATTCCGCGGCAGCTCTCTTGAAAAACAATACCCTCGCCCCCGACCAC
>VFLF01000640.1 GCA_009885185.1 Nitrosomonadales bacterium
TCCCCACGTGAAATCCGGCCGTCTGCGCGGGCTGGCCATCGGCGACGCCAAGCGTTCGGCCACGCTGCCGGACATTCCCACCATCGCCGAATCCGGCGTGCCGGGTTATCAGGCATCGATCTGGACCGGGATGTTCGGCCCGGTGAAACTGCCGCGCACCATCATCGACCGCGTGAACAAGGAAGTGGTGCAGATCGTGCAGCACGCCGATTTCAAGGCGCGCATGAATCAAATGGGATCCGACACCGTGGGCGGCACGCCCGAGGAACTCGGCAAATTCATCCAGCTTGAATTGGTGAAGTGGGCGAAGATCGCGAAGAGCGCCGGGTTGAAACCGGAGTAACCGGTGCGGCACAGCTTCCTTTTCCCATCTCTTTATACCCGTCGTTCCCGCGAAGGCGGGAACCCATAACACAGTGCCACTTGTGACGACTTATAGATTCCCGCCTGCGCGGGAATGACGATGGTGAATTTTTACGGGTTTAATGAAATGCACACGGTGCTAAAAATATCTGCAATAACCCTGCTGCTCGCAACGGCATGTGTTCGCGCCCAAAGCTATCCCGCCAAACCCGTTCGCATCATTGTTCCCTTCGCCGCCGCCGGCGGCTCAGACATTTTCGCGCGCATCCTCGCGCAGCGTTTCACCGAGAGTTTCGGCCAGCAATTCATCGTCGAAAACCGCACCGGCGCCAATGGCAACATCGGCGCCGAGGCCGTGGTGAAAGCCGCGCCCGATGGCCATACCTTGCTGCTGACAACCAACGTGCTCACCACCAACCCGTGGCTCTTCCGTAACATGCCGTTTAACGTGGAACGCGATCTGGCGCCCATCACGTTCGCCGGCTCCACGCCGAACCTGCTGGTGATCCACCCGTCGCTGCCGGTGAAAAGCGTCAAGGAACTCATCGCGCTCGCGCGCGCGCGACCGGGCGAACTCACCATCGCCGGATCGGGCACCGGCACGCCTTCGCATCTGGCGGGCGAGCTCTTCAAGCAAACCACGCGCATCGACTTGCTGATTATTCATTACAAAGGCACCGGCGCGTCGCTGAATGATCTCATCGGCGGGCAAGTCGCGATGTCGTTCGGCAGTCTCGCCGGGCTCGTGCCTTACGCCAAAACAGGCCGCCTGCGCGCGCTTGCCGTCAGCAGTTTGAAACGCGCCGCGTCATTGCCGGAGGTGCCCGCCGTTGCCGAAACCTATCCCGGCTTTGAAGTCTCAACCTGGTACGGCCTGCTCGCGCCCGCCCACACGCCACGCGACCTACTCACGCGTCTGCAGCAAGAGACCGTGAAAGTGCTGGCGCTGGCCGATGTCAAAATGCGCCTTGCCGCGCAAGGCTTTGACCCCGGCGGCACCTCGCCGGCGGAGTTTGCCACGCTGATCCGTAATGATCTGGCACGCTGGCAAAAAGTGATCCGTGACGGCAACATCAAGGCGGAATAAGGCGATGAATGCAGGACGATTCGACATGCCGTTGATCGCGCTGCTCGGCGCGGCGCTGCACCTGGCCGGGTGCGCCACGACGCGCACCGACATCACGCCGGTGCGCAACGCATGGCTGGGCGCAAGTTACGAAGAAGTGGTGACGCGCTGGGGAACCCCGGTGCGCAGTACCTCGTTCGACGATGGCCGGCTGATCTACACCTGGTTTTCCGAAGGCCATGCGCCGCGCGGCGCCATGTGGCCATCGATTGGCGTTTCCGCCGGCAGCGGCATGGGCGTGGGCATCGGTATAGGCATCGGCGCCGCCCCCGCGCGTGATGCCTACGTCACCTGCGAACGCACGCTGATTTTCAGGGAAGGCCGCGTCATCGATCAATCATGGTTCGGGCCAGCGGATTTTTGCGCGACGTTCCGGCGTTATTGATGCGCCGGATGTGCCTGATGCGCCCCGCGATGACCACGCCATTGCTACTCTCCTGCGGTAAAATTCGCGCACATTCAACCGCCCCCGTAAGGACTCCACATCATGTACCGCGCCTCCACCGCTCTGCGCAAGCTCGTCAATGCCAAGAAATTTCTGGAACTGCCCACCGCGCATGACGCGCTGACCGGCAAGCTGATTCAAAGCATCGGCTTCAAGAGTGTGTATGTCGGCGGCTTCGTCACCGGCGGCAGTACCACCATCAGCGAGCCGCAGTTGACCATGAGCGAGCAGATCCGTGTGGCCAGCGACATCGCCAACGGCCTGAAAATTCCCGTGGTGATGGACGCGGGTGCGGGTTGGGGCGAGCCGCTGCACACCATGCGCACCATCCGCGAGTGCATACGCGCAGGGATAGCGGGCGTGCACATCGAAGACCAGTTGTTCCCCAAGCGTGCGCACTATCACACCTATGTCGCGCACAATATTCCGCTCAACTAATTCCGCGACAAGATCA
>VFLF01000283.1 GCA_009885185.1 Nitrosomonadales bacterium
ATGGCCTGCACCGCGTTGGGAATGTTCCAGTTGATGCCCTGGAACCAGTCGGGGCCGAAGGGCATTTTCATCGGCATCCCGGGGTTGCCCAGCGGACTGATTTTCAAATGGCTCACATCCTTGCGCAGCAGTTGCAGGCCGTAGAAGGTAAAAAACACCGACACGTTCCAGCCCAGCGCGGCGGCAGTCGAGGCCAGGATGAACGGCGGATAAGCCCAATCGAGCGTGCCCTTGGTGGCGATGATGGTCATCGAGCCGGGTTTGTTCTCGCGCATCTGCGCGAGTTTTTCCTCGATCTTCGCCGGCAGAATTTCATCGAGCCTGCGCTTGATAAGCTCGTCTATGGAGTTTTGGGTTACGTCCATGTCGGCAGCTCCTATTTGACGCGCTTGATGGTAAACGTAAACACTTTGCCTTCCTGGCCGGAGGACATCAGTTCGTTGCCGGTGGAACGACAGAACGCGGCGAAATCCTTCACCGCACCCGGATCGGTGGCATGAATATCGAGTAGTTCTCCGACCTTCACCTCCTGCAGGGCTTTTTTGGCTCTGAGTATGGGCAACGGGCAATTCAGGCCTTTTGCATCGAGTAGCGTGTTGGGCATGTGGGTTCGTGTTCCTGTTTGTTGAATCGTTGCGCGGTTGTTAAAACATTAGAACGCGCTTATATTAGGTTAGTCTGATACATGAATTCCGTCGCTGTCAAGAACAAACACGCGGGTGTTGCGAGTTCGGAATCCGCGGTGCGGGATTGGTGCGGCGCAGCAGATGGGGTGAGGGCGTGCGGTGTAAACCGGACCTTTGGCAATTGCTTGCGGCGCGCGCGGGATTGGCGCTATGCTGAACCATCAACATCATAAGGAGAACGCGACCATGGCAACCGATAGCAGCAGCATTAGAAGCCTTACCGCAGTACTGATTCTGGGCGCGAGTTTGATCACCGGCTGCGCGGCGACCGGCGGCGATCCCAAGTCCAGCGTCGGTGAAGACAAGGTTGTCTATCACATTAACGACACCGGCGCGCAGGCGGTCAACGCCCTGCGTAATGTAGGCAATCATCTCGAAGTCAATCCGAAGGCGAAGATCGTCGTGGTGACGCACGCACAGGGGGTGGATTTCCTTTTCGACGGCGCCAAGGATGGCAACGGCAATCCGTACAACATCGCCGTCGAGGAGCTCAAAGGACGCGGCGTCAAGTTCGATGTGTGCGAGATCACCCTGCGCAATCGCAAGATCGACAAAAAACGCTTCATCCAGGAGGCAAGCTACGTGCCCTCGGGTGTCGCCGAAATCACGCGCTTGCAGCAGCGCGAGGGTTACGCCTACCTGCGTCCCTGAATTTCGGGGGAATATAGCCCCGTCCCATAACGACTTTTGCCCGGGTGCGGCGGCATGCGACAGGTCGACTTGCTATTTTAGGAAAATCTAATATATAGTACGCGCACGATGTAAGCGCCCAAGTGTGTCTAGCCGCAATAGCGAGGATTTATGGCAAAAAAACTGGTAATCGTAATGGCCAACACCGACCCGCGTAACGGGGAGGAACTCGGTGCTCCGATATTTCAGGCTTCCGTCGCGGCAGCCATGGATTACGAGGTGGATGTGATTTGCACCGCCACCGCCGGCCGGCTGATGAAAAAGGGCGTGGCGGAAAAACTCCACGTCAAGGAAGGCTCGGCCAAGACGGTGTACGACTTCATCAAGGACGCCCACGAGGCGGGGGTGAAGTTCTATACCTGCTCGCCGAACCTTGACCTCTTCGACATGAAGGAAGGCGACCTGATCCCGGAATGCGCGGGTGTCGTCGGTGGGGCGCATCTCATCGAAACCATCATGGAAGAAGACTGCAAGGTTCTGACTTACTGATTCAACCTGTACACCGGCGACCATGTCAGACTTAACCACGCGCGTTCAGCAACACATCGGTGACCCGGTCTCCGACAAGCCGCAGGTATCGCGCCCGCAGCTTGAAGAAATATTCAAGGACATCCAGTCCGATCTGCGTTACGACCATGAGTTGAATGGCTGCCTGAATTGCGGCATCTGCACGGCCACCTGTCCGGCGGCGCATTACTACGATTTCAGTCCGCGCGAGATCGTGCAGTTGCTGTGGACCGAGAACCTCGAAGGCATCTACGACGCGATGCAGGAGAAAATCTGGGCCTGCGCGCAGTGCTACACCTGTGCCGCGAGGTGCCCGTTCGGCAATTCGCCCGGCGGATTAATCATGCTGATGCGCGAAACCGCGATCAAGCACGAGATGGAATCCGCCAAGAGCGTGCTGCGCCCATTCAGCCGCGTGATGCTGAAACTGGTGTCCACCGGCAACCAGCTTGCGCCCGACATGATTAACGCCGAGCACTTCGCCGACTGGGGCCCGAACATCTCCAAGATCGATGCGCCGCTGAAATTGTTGCGCAGGGCGATTCCGATGCCCACGCTCAATACCACGGCCACGGCGTGGGAAGTCAACCTTAAAACCTCGGTGGAGCTTTACACCATCTGGGAAGAAACCGGCGTGTTAAAGCAGCTTGAGGGCATCGACCGCAACCTGTTCGACGTGATCGCCGATTTCATGGATGAAAAACGCGAAGACTGGAAAGATTTTCTGGCGGAGCAGGAAGACGAGAAAGACGACTGATTCAAGGAGACGGACATGACAACCATCAAATCAGATAGTGCGGGCAGCCCCATCAGCGCCGAGCGTTTTACCGGGCACGGCTCGGAATGGCGCGACGCGAAACTCTCGACCAACGACGCCGCCATCGCGACCTCGTGGGTCGAGCAGAAAATCGACCGCCGTTCGATGCTCACCGGCAAGGATCGCGTCGAAGACGTGCGCGACGCCATGTGGCAGCTTGAAAAAGACGGCGAAATCGTCGTTCACCGCGTGCGCGATGAACACCAGCCGGCGATGGTCAAAACGCTCTACGGCTGGGACAAGAAAATCCCCACGCAGCGGTTGTGGCATCACAAATCGTGCGGCCAGTGCGGCAACATTCCCGGCTACCCGGCGTCGCTGCTGTGGCTGATGAACAAGCTTGAGGTCGAATACCTCGACGAGACCGATCAGACCTCCTGCACCGCGTGGAACTACCACGGCTCCGGCATCGGCAATCTCGAAAGCCTCGCGGCGGTGTTTTTGCGTAACTTTCATCAGGCCTATGTCGCGGCGCGCGCGGAAGGATTGCCCGACGGCTACTACTATCCGCTGGTGCATTGCGGCACCTCGT
Source organism: Nitrosomonadales bacterium (assembly GCA_009885185.1). Next base: position 3,233 of record VFLF01000283.1, read on the forward strand.
TCGGCAACTACAAAGAGGTGCGCGGCTACCTGATTCACTCGGCCACGCTGCGCGAGCGCGTGCGCACCATTCTCGGCAAGCTCGGTCGTCTGGTGGACGGCAAGCTGCTGATCCCCGAAGAAGTGGTGCATTACTCCGAGTGGCTGCATGTCATGCGCGGGCGCATCAATGCCATGCGCGAAATCGATTGCAGCAACATCCGCGCCACCATTCACCCGGCGTGCCACGTTTACAAAATGGTGCCCGAAGACGCGATCTACGATGACAATATTCTCGGCGGCAACCGGCTCGCGGTGTCCACCGGCATCATGCAGGAGCTCGGCGCGCAGGTGATTGATTACAAAACCTGGTACGACTGCTGCGGCTTTGGTTTCCGGCACATTATTTCCGAGCGCGAGTTCACGCGCTCGTTCGCCATCGACCGCAAAGTGCGTGTCGCGGTCGAAGAGGCGCACGCCGATGTGATGATCGGCCACGACACCGGCTGCATCACCACGCTGGACAAAAATCAGTGGATCGCCAAGGCGGCGGGCAAGGCCGTGGAGTTGGCGATTCTTGCCGATTGCCAGTTTGCCGCGCTGGTGTGCGGCGCGCATCCGTACAAGATCGTGCAGTCGCACTGGCACGCCTCGCCCACCGAGCACCTGATGGAAAAACTCGGCATCGACTGGCAGGCGAAGAAGGCCGAATTCGTCGCCTATCTCGAGGAGGTCAAGGCCGGCAAGCAGGAAAATCTCTACGATCCGCGGCGCATGATCACCTCCGGCCCCGGATTCAAACCCATCAAACAGATCGCGAACCGTACATGAGCGCAAAACCCGTATTGATCGTCGGCGGCGGCCCGGCGGGACTGGCTGCAGCTCATGCGTTGGCCAGTGTTGGCCAACGTGCCTTGATGGTGGAAAAAGAAAAACGTCTTGGCGGCGCGCCGATTCTTTCCGGCTATGCCAAGCTGGTGCCTTCCGGCGAGTGGGCCAAGGACGCCATCGGCGCCATGGTGAGCCGGGTTGAAAACCATCCTTTGATAACAGTTGAAACCGCTGCGTCGGTGGTTGAGTTCGGCGGCGAACCGGGTGCATTCAGCGCCAAACTCTCCAATGGGCGTACGGTCGAGGCAGGCGCCGCGGTGTTATGCACGGGGTTTACCCACTTCGATTCCGTGAACAAACCCGAATGGGGTTTCGGCACCTACCCCGACGTGGTGACCACCGCGCAAGTCGAGCAGATGATTTCCAGCGGGCAGGGCGTGCGTTGCCCGTCCGACGGGCGCAAGCCGGAGCGCGTGGCGATTTTGCTGTGCGTGGGTTCGCGTGACCGCCAGATCGGGCGCGAGTGGTGCTCGAAAATCTGCTGCACGGTGTCGAGCAACATCGCGATGGAAATCCGCGAAGAGCTGCCGGGCTGCCATGTGTACATTTACTACATGGACATCCGCACCTTCGGCCTGTACGAAACCAAATACTACTGGCGCAGTCAGGAAGAATTCAAGGTCAAATACATCAAGTCGCGCATCGCCGAAGTCACTTCCGACGGCAAGCGCCTGATCGTCAAGGGCGAAGATACGCTGGTGAAACGTCCGATCACCATTCCGTTCGACATGGTGGTTCACGCGATCGGCATGGATCCGAACGTGGACAACAAGCTGCTCGCCAAAACGTTCGGCATTGCACTGGAGACGAACGGCTTCATCGACAAGGGCAGTTCCTACGCCAATCTGGGCGAGACCAACCGCCCCGGCGTGTTCGTGGCGGGGGCGGCCGCAGGACCCGAAACCATCGACGACTCCATCGCGCAGGCGAAGGCGGCGGCCCTTGCGGCCATGGCGCTGGTGCATCAGCAGCCGGCGCAAACGGCGGCGGCGTAGGTCGCGCGGCAACGGGCTATGACGGCAATCAGGGCGCTACGGACATCCGGCTTCGACGCGATAGAGCGTCCGCGACTCGATCTGAGCGGCCCCAAGCTGACGATGGCCTTCGAGCGGCTGGCCAATGGCCTTGAGGAATGCGGCGGCATCGAGCGCCACGTTGACGCATTGAAAGCAAAATCCCTGTTGTTCAGCCACACCTTTCTGGATACAGGGGCGCGCGAACTGGAGCTGGCTCCGTTCAAGGCGCTGTGTGCGCTGATCTCCACGGTGCGACGGCGCGTGACGCCGTACCTGGAGGCGCAACGTTTCGGCGTGCTGCGCACCGCGATTGCGGGCCTCATCGCGGACCGCGCCGACACCACCACCACGGACGCGCGCATGGCCGCGTTTTGCGGCGCGTTTCCCGATGACCGCGCGCATCGCTGGGTGCATGATCTGGCAGCCGAAATACTCCACAATCTCGATCCGGAGCGTTACCCGATGATGCTGCGCTGGGTGTGGGATGCGCATGCCAACACCGGCGTGATTCGTGAAATCTGGCACGCCGCGGACGGCACGGATGTCGATCAAATTGAAATCAATGTGCCGTCGCGTTACGGCACTTACCTGATCCTGCGCGAGGAGTTGTCGCAGTTTCTGGCCGACAACGGCGTCTATCGCGATGTGATCTGGTACGTGGATTTGCTCACCACGCAGATTTACGCCGACTACGTGGGCGAGCAAGGCGGCGTGTATCTGCGCGCCGATTTCTCGCGCCCCGAAGACCCGCTGATGCATTTGCGGCGCCTGTTGGGGCTGGATGGCATCGGCGCGCAAGGGCGCACCCGCCTCAAGACCGCCGACGGCGATGCGTTCATCGTCGAGGCGCCAACCCTATCGAATGACGGCGCGTAATTCGAACGACGGAGCGTAAGCGCGACAACCATGCCCATACATGAAAAAAATCTGATCCGCCCGGAGAATCTCAAGACCCATGAGAATCTCACCATCGACGGCGTGAATGTCTCCGGCCACTGGAGCACGTTCATCGCGCCGCGCGTGGTCACCGACTACAACGAAAAAATCGAGGAAGAAATTTCAGCGCTGCCCGGCGGCGAGCATATCAACCGCTGCTGGCAGTGCGGCTCCTGCACCAATTCGTGTACGGTTCACGCGGTCAATCCGGATTTCAATCCGCGTTACTGGATCTACCTGATTCGCATGGGCATGGCGTCGGAATTGCTGCGCGACAAGGATATTATCTGGCAATGCGTGTCGTGCAACAAATGCACCTACGCCTGTCCGCGCGATGTGTTTCCCGAGGGCGTGATGAAGGCCACCGCGCACTGGCTTGAATTGCAGGGCCATACGCCGCCGTCGAATTCGACGATCTTCGACAAGGAATTCACCGACCAGGTGGTCGCCACCGGCAAGATCGAGGAAGGCCGCATTATCCGTAATTTTTTCGCCAAGACCAAACAACCGCTGCTGCAAGGGTGGCTGATCGAAATGGCGATACGCATCTCGCGCTACTCGCCGGTCAAACTCGGATTTCTGATGGGCTGGTCCGCCGTGTTCCGGCCGCGCACCAAGCACTGGGACAAGGCGCGCGATGCCATCACCGAATACGTCGATGAGCAGGAAGCCATACAACGCAAGGCGCTGGGTCTCACGCGCAACTCAAGCGCAAATAAGGAAAACGCATGAAAGAAGAATACAAACGCGTCGCCTACTACCCCGGCTGTGCGCTCGAAGGCACCGGGCACGCCTACAACCAATCCACCAAGGCCGTCGGCAAGGCGCTGGGCTTGGAACTGGATGAAGTGAAAAACTGGAACTGTTGCGGTGCGATGGAAGTGAAAAACGTCGATCCCAAGGTGCAGACGTATTTGTCGTCGCGCGTGATGTCGATCGCCGCCAATGAAATGGGCGCCAAGGTAGTGATGGCGCCGTGCAACGGCTGTTATCACAATCTGAAAAAAGCCGAATACGATTTGTCGCACGATCAGACCTCGCGCGAGGTGGTGGATCGCATCTCAAAAAAAGCCGGGCACGAGACCTATCAGGCCGGGCAGGTCGAAACCATCCACGCGCTCGACTGGATCAAGCAGGGCATCGGCGAAGAGGAACTCAAGCGCCGCGTGAAAAACTCGCTCAAGGGTTTGAAAATCGCCAACTACTACGGCTGCATGTACACGCGGCCACGGCATATCTTTCCGGAAAAAGACCAGGGCGGCGCCAGCGAATCCACCTCCAAGCCGCATTTCATGGACGACCTGCTCGCGGCAGCCGGTGCGGAGAATGTAGATTTCCCTTTAAAAACAGCATGTTGTGGTGGGGCGCATGTACTGTCCGATAGCGATACCTCGACCAAGCTGGTGCTGAACATCCTGCAAGCGGCGGAACTCGCGGGTGCGGACGTGATCGCCACCGAATGCCCGACCTGTCATTCGGGGCTGGAAATGCATCAGGTGCGCGCGGAAAAAGTGCTGGGCAAAAAAACCAAAGTGAAAATGATGTACTTCACGCAACTCTTGGGCGTGGCGCTGGGCGTGTCGCCGCGCAAATTGAGCGTGCATGAAAACACCTCGGATCCGCTGGAACTGCTGAAAAGCAAGGGCATGGCGTGACAACATTCGCCGGCATCGAAGCTGAAATCGAATCGGGCGCTGACGCCGCCCGCCTGTTGGCTCTGTCCGAGGCCGTGCTTGAACTGTGGATCGCAGGGCGCAGCGAGACGCCGACCCAGGAGAGCCGCGAGGGGTTCCGCCTGCTGGCGCTGCACCGTCAGGGTGCGCAGGATTTGCCGAGTTTTAATGCGTGCCGCGAGACTTGCCGTGAAATCGCTTATCATTATAATTTGACGCAGTCGTGTGACGCGCCGCTGATTGACCGCAACACGCGCATGATGGCGCTGGTGGTAAAACATTTGCTGCTGTTTGTCAGCGGCAAAATGCAGTCGGAGCGGCTGGGCGAATTTTGCTGCGCATCAAAGCCGTTGCGGCAAAATGAAGTGATGCCCGCGCAGGAAACACGTTCGTAGTTATACGTTTATAGCAAGAGGAAACGCCCCATGCCAGCCGTACGCGGATGTCAATTGCCGGAAGACCGTTTATACGATGTCGAAAACCATATCTGGCTACAGGAGATGGATGACGGCAATATCAAGATCGGCATGACCACGGTGGCCACCGCGATGGCCGGACAGTTGGTCGCCTTCACGCCCAAGAAAGCCGGCAGGTCGGTTGAGCCCGGCAAGACCTGCGCCACGGTGGAATCCGGCAAATGGGTGGGCCCGGCGAAATCCGCCGTGGGCGGGGAAGTCGCGGCGGTGAATACCGAGCTTGTGGATAAACCGTCCATGGCGAATACCGATCCCTACGAAGCCGGCTGGATGGTGATACTCAAACCCAAGGATTGGGCGGCGGTGAAGCCGACCCTGACGCCGGGCGCCGACGTGGCCCCCAAGTACGAAGCAAAAATGGCCGCCGATGGTTTTGCCGGCTGCGCGCCGTGAACCATAAACAAGTGAGTCCGTCGTGAACACTAAATCTGCCAGCTTGACAGGAATGCATTTGCCGGACATGGACATGTCGCAAATCCGCGCCAACGCGAATCGCGCCGCCGAATTACTCAAATCCATGAGCAACCCCGCGCGCCTGATGGTGTTGTGCCAGCTGACCGAGGGCGAAAAATCCGTCGGCGAGCTGGAACGTGCCGTGCCCTTGAGCCAGTCCGCGTTATCGCAGCATCTGGCGCTGCTGCGCCAGCGCAATCTGGTGACGACGCGGCGTTCCGGCCAGATGATCTACTACTCGCTGGTGGGTATTGAGGCCTCGGCCGTACTCGCCACGCTGTATGGTTTGTTCTGCGCCAAGGCGTCCGTTGCCGTTGCGGCCCCCGCTCGCAAGCCGCGGAGCAAGGCCGCCTGAACAGCGCGTGCTCCGCGCAACATCAGGCGACAGGTTTGGGCGCCGGCGTCGATAGACAGCCCATCAACCGTTCCATGCGTGCCCGATGCAACGCTACCCACGCCGATTCAATGATCGTTTCCTGCGCGGCGTCGCGCATGCCGGTTTCCAATTGGTAAACCGCCGCGGCCAGTGTCTCCAGCGGTTCGCGAATTTCATGCGTGCGCAGATTGCCCGCCGTCCAGCCGAGCAGCATCACCGCCTTGCTATAGGCGGCGGCATCGGCCGCGCTGTGCGCCAAGTCGCGCATCTTGCCGAGTCGCGCGATATCTTCGCGCAGCAGTTGCGTCTGGAAATAGCTTTCTTCCGTTTCCAGCCTGCGTTCCAGTGTTTCAATCAACTGCATGGTATGGCCCCCGGTCTTGACGGCGAAATTGTATACCGCCGCCATGTTTGATGCCGTGGCACAACAGGCGACCGCCGGCTATCGCGATCCGCTGACGCGCATCGACTGGGTGCCATTGAGCGAGCAGCCGCGCTGGCTGCCGGATGCGGCGTTGTCCCTGCACGGCTTGCCGGCATTCGATGCGCTGGATGCCGGTGTGAAGGAGCGGCTGTCGCAGTACGAATTCATCAACGTGATGTATTGCGGGCTGTGGCTGGAGAGTATTTTCCTGCAACGCGTGTCGCGCCTGCTGTTGCCCGGCATGCCGCGCGGCGAGCATGCGCACCTGCTGCACGAGCTGCGCGAAGAAACCGGGCACAGCCTGATGTTCCTGCGCGCAATCGAAGCGGGCGGGGTGGCGCTGCCGGAAGGCAGTTGGCGCGCACCGCGCACGGCGGCGCTGCTCGGACGCTTTGCGCCGGCGCGCGGCACACTGTTCTGGCTGGCGATGTTGATCGGCGAGCAGGTATCGGACAGTTTTAATCGTTATCTCTGCGATGAGTCCGTCGAGGTCAATCCGGCGGTGCGGCAGATATCGCTGCTGCACGCGGCGGACGAAGCACGGCACATTTCCTACGCGCGTGACAGGCTCGCGGGCATACTGCATGGCGGCGGCGCGTTTCAACGCCGCGTTTTATCGGTGGGCGCGCGAGTGCTGTTGCGGCAGATGACCGCGGTGTTTTACACGCCGCCCGCGCGGTTCTACGAACTCGCCGGATTGCCTGAGGGTGTCGATTGGCGCGCGGCTGCCCTGCGCAATCCGGCGCGGTTGCAGTTTGTCGCGCAACGCTTGGCGCCTACCCGGCGGATGTTGCAGGCACTGGGATTGACTGTCACGCTATAGTTATTTAAAAAATATAATAAAAACAAATACTTACGATGAGGCCCCGGTCAGCGTGGCCGCGCTGTCATGGCGGTACTGCCAACCCAGTTCGCGCGCCGCGCGGCTGCAATCGAGCGTGAGCGTGCGGGCGAGGCCGTTTACCCACGCGGGTTCGCCGCCCCAGCCGGTGAGCCACCATGCTGCGTGCAGGCCCGCGCGTGCCAGTCCTTGCGGCAATCCCAGCGCAAAACGATGGCGGCTCTGGATGAATTCGCGATAGCTGAAGGTATCGGCGGCGGCCAGATTGAATGGCCCGCGCAAATCGCGTTCGAGCGCCAGCAGGATCGCGCGCACCACATCGTCTTCATGCACGCATTGCAAACGCGCCCGCGTGTGCGGCGGCAAGGCCACATACAGCGGCAGATGCAGCAGCGTGCGCAGCAGCGGTTGTGCGTGGGGGCCGAGGATCACGTGCGGGCGCAGGCGCACGCATTCGGGTACGTCCGCTTCCAGCAAGTGTTCGAGCCGGGCCTTGTGCTCGCCATACAAAAAACCGCGCAGCGGCGCGTAAGCGGCGCTTTCATCGATGTGATCGCCTTCGCCATAGACGGCGGCGCTCGACAGGTGGATCAACCGCCCGATACCCGCGTCGCGCGCCGCGCGTAACACGCGATGGCTGCCGTCGATGTTAATGCCGGCCATCTCGGATTCGCGCATGCGTCCGCGCAGCACCACGAACGCCAGATGCACCAACGCATGGTGTCCGGCATACAACGTCGCCAGCCGTGCATCGCGAATGTCGCAACGCTCGGCGTGAAACTTGTCGTGGCTGAAATGCGGCGCGGCGATGTCCACGCCGGTGATGTGTTCGATGTGCTCCTGCGCGCACAGCAACGGCAGCAGCGCGCGGGCGAGATGCGAACTGGAACCGGTGACCAGAACTTTCATACTAAAAAGCGAAATTTCGCCACAGAGGACACAAAGGACACAGAGAAAGCAACGGGTTGTGCGGGAATGTCGTCATCACCAACCTTGTGCGAAGTGCAAACCGCATAAGCGGTTGATGTTCCTCTGTGAACTCTGTGTCCTCTGTGGCAAATCGCTTTTTCAAGGTTCATACGGTCAGCCGCTCGCGGCGAACGCGGGCATCACCTCGCGCGAGAACAACTCCATCGATTCGCGTGTCACCGCCGGTTCGACGGCACCCGCGCCGAACGCGCACAACAAATGCGTGACGCCCGCGTCGGCGTACTTGGCGAGCTTGGAGCGCACTTCGCCGGGATCGCCGACCACCGCCATGCCGAAGGTGTCGGCGAGATTGAAATCAATGCCGAGCTTCATCAGCGCGCGAAAGCGGCCGAGCTCGTGCAATTGTTCATAGCCCGGATAGAGTGACTCGAGTACCGGCAGCACCACCTTGAAAAGTTCGCGGTAAAACCAGGTGAAAGCTTCCTTGGCGATGCGGCGCGCGCGCGCGCCATCGGCGAGACACAACACGCCAAGCGTCATGCCCACGCGCGGCGGGGCGGTAGCCGCGTGCCCTGCCACCCGATAGCGCGAGAGATAACGGGCGATGTCGTGTTTCACCATGAACCACGGCTTGAACGGCCCGGCCAGCACCCCCAGCCCGCGCGTGGCCGCCCAGTCATAGGTTTGCGGACTGACCGCTGCCGTCCACAGCGGCGGATGCGGCTGCTGCACCACGTGCGGCACGATGTCGAGCGCGTCGATATGATGACGCGCGCCGTGGTGCGTCACGGGCTGGCGGGTAAAACTGTGCATTAGTATGTCGAGGCTTTCCTCGGTGATGTCGCGGCTGGCCGCCATGTCGGCGCCGAACACCGCGCATTCACGCGGCGAAAATCCGCGCCCGATGCCGATTTCCAGCCGTCCGCCGCTCAGGGCATCCAGCGTGGCGACCTGTTCGGCGACATGTACCGGGTGGTGCAACGTCAGCGGGATGATGCCATGCCCCAGCCGAATCGTGCGGGTGCGTGCC
>VFLF01000629.1 GCA_009885185.1 Nitrosomonadales bacterium
AGCAGTTCCCCGAAATCGTTGATTTTCATTTACCGCCCGAAGGCTGCTCGTATCGCATCGCCTGCGTCAGCATCAAAAAACAATACGCCGGCCACGCCAAACGCGTGATGTTCGGCATCTGGAGTTTCTTGCGCCAGTTCATGTACACCAAATTCATCATCGTCACCGACGATGATGTCAACGTGCGCGACTGGAAAGAAGTGATCTGGGCGATGACCACGCGCGTCGATCCGCGTCGCGACACGCTGATCGCGGATTCAACGCCGATGGATTATCTCGATTTCGCCAGCCCGGTGGCGGGGTTGGGTTCCAAGATGGGGATTGATGCGACGAACAAGTGGCCCGCCGAAACCGATCGGCACTGGGGTACGCCGATTGCGATGGATGAAGTGGTTAAGAAACGGGTGGATGAAATCTGGAGCAAGCTGGGTTTGTAAGCTACCGCCCATGCACCCACCGCAGCAACGCATCCTGCACCGCATTGGCGTTGTGCGCGTTGGCGTGGTTGATGAGCATCACCACCGCCACGCGCCGGCCTTTGGCGTCGAGCACGTAGCCGGCCAGTGCGCGCACGCCGGCGATCAGTCCGGTCTTGATATGCGCTTGTCCGGCGACGCCGGTGTTGGTGAGGCGGCGGTACATGGTGCCGTCCACGCCGACCAGCGGCATCGAGGCGATGAACTCAGGCATGACTGGACTGCGAAACGCAGCCAGCAGCATTTGCCCCATATCCTGCGCGGTGACGCGCTCTATGCGTGACAGACCGGAGCCATTTTCGATTACCAGTTGCGGCATCGGGATTCCTCGCGTGGCGAAGAACTGTTGCACCGCGCGACCGGCGCGATCCGGCGTGGCCTGTGCGCCTGCGGTTGCGCCCGCCGTTGCGCCTATCGTCAACAACAACTGCCGCGCCATCACGTTATTGCTGATTTTGTTGATGTCGCGCACGATTTCGGACAGCGCGAGCGAGCGGTGACTGGCGAGCCGTGTCGATCCGGCGGCGATCGTGCCGTCGCGCACGCGCCCGCTGAACACGCCGCCCAGATCGCGCCACAGATGCGCGAACAGCGCGCCGATGTACTCGCGGTGGCCGAGCAGGCTGTAGTAGCCGGCCTGCTCGCCGCAGGAGCGTGCATACGCGCCCGTGAGCGTGACGCGCGCCGAGTCGCCGCTGTCCTGCGTTTGCGACTTGACGCGCGTGTACCAGATGCCGCACGAACCTTCGACCAGCGTGAGATTGTTGATCACCTGCACCTGCGGTAGCGGCGGATCGATCACCACGCGCACGCCGCGTGAATCGGCGTCCGGCGCGAAGGTAAAGGTGAAACTCTTGAAGTTGGTCAGCAGCGCATCGGGCGTGGTGTTGTAAGGCTGCGCGGGTTCGCCATCGAACTGGCCAGGGTGAGGATATTCAGTGGTGAACAGGCCGCGATCCAGCACCAGGTCGCCGCGTATCTCGCGCACGCCTTTGGCGCGCAGCGAGCGCAGCAGCATCCAGAAATTTTCGATGGTGAATTTCGGATCGCCACCACCCCTGAGGATGAGGTTGCCCACGAGAACATCGTTTTGCAGCGTGCCGTCGGTGAAAATCTCGGTGCTCCACTGGTGCGCGGGGCCGAGCAATTCAAGGCCGGCGTAGGTGGTAACGAGTTTCATCACCGACGCCGGATTGAGCGGCTCGCTGGCGCGGTGCGTGACGACGGGTTCCGCCGCGCCGATTTCCTGCACGTAGACGCTGACGCTGGTCTCCGGGATGCCCGCGCGCGCCAGTGCTTGCGCCACCGGCGGCGGCAATTGCGCGAGCGCTGCGCTTTGTAAAAATATTAATAAAAACAAATACTTATGAAATTTCATCGAAGGGTCTCAAAAAACGCGTTACAAGCTGACGTTGTGATTGAGCATTGGGACGACCACGCCATCCCAATGCAATTGGTCGCGCACCACGCCGGCGAATTGTTCGGCGGTTTCGGTCTCGCCGTGAACAATAAACGTGTGCTTCGGTGTGCGCTTGAAATGCTTGAGCCAGCCGAGCAAGCCCGCCTGATCCGCGTGCGCCGACAGGCCGCCGATGGTGTAAATATCCGCGCGCACCGGCACCTCGATACCGAAAATTCGCACGGCTTTTACGCCATCCACAATGCGCCGGCCCAACGTGCCTGCCGCCTGAAAGCCGGTGATGAGTATTGTGCTTTCGCGGCGCCCGAGGTTGTGACGCAAATGATGCTTGATGCGCCCGGCGTCGCACATGCCGCTGGCGGAAATGATGATGGCGCCGTGTTTGATGTCGTGCAGCCGCATGGATTCCTCAACATCCTGCACAAAATTGACCTGCATCCCGCCGCCGGATTTCCTCGCCCAGTTCATTACTTCAGCGGTGCCCGGATCGAGTAGCGCCATATGGCGCAGCGTGATCTCGGTGGCCTTCATCGCCAGCGGCGAATCGACGTAAATCTTCATCGTGGGCAGGCGTTTTTTGCGATGCAGATCGGCCAAGAGATACAGCATTTCCTGCGCGCGCCCGACCGCAAACGCGGGCACGATCACGTTGCCTTTTTTGCGCTTGAGCGTGTCGGTGATGGCGTGTTCCAGTTCGGCGAGCGTATCTTCCATCGAGCGGTGCAGCCGGTTGCCGTAGGTTGATTCGATCAGCAGAAAATCCGCCTCGGCGACCGGCGTGGGGTCGCGCACCAGCGGACGCGCGGGCTGGCCGATGTCGCCGGAAAACACACCCTTCACCGTTTTCGCGCCCTCGGTGATCCACGCTTCGATGATGGCCGAACCAAGAATGTGGCCCGCGTCACGGTAAATGCAGCGCAGCGCCGGATGCGGATGAATTTCTTCGCCGTAGGCCACCACATGCAGTTGCTGCTGGGTGCGCTGCGCGTCGCGCGCGGTGTAAATGGGCGGGCGGTCGCGAACGCGGGACTCCTTGCGCGCCTCGTTACGCCATTGCGCTTCCTTTTCCTGAATATGTGCGCTGTCGAGCAGCATGACTTCGAGCAGATCACAGGTGGCGGCGGTGGCGTAAATCGGGCCGGTAAATCCTTCGGCCACCAGCCGCGGCAGCAAGCCGGAGTGGTCGATGTGCGCGTGCGTGAGCAGCACGAAGGCGATGTCGCGCGGGTTGAAGGCGAAGGGCTCGTGGTTTTTGCCGTCGGCCTCACGCCCGCCCTGAAACATGCCGCAATCGACCAGGCACTGCATGCCGGCGGCTTCGATGCGATGACACGATCCGGTAACGCCTTGCACGCCGCCGTGAAAGAAAAGTTTCATGGAGCAAGCGTATCGATAATGGCCAGCGTGCGCGCGGTGAGTAAGGTGATTTCTTCGTCGTTAATCACATACGGCGGCATGAAGTACACGGTGTTGGCGATGGGGCGCAGCAGCAACTCCTTGGACAGCGCGTGCTGATGAAACGTGCGCGCAAACGACGCATCGTGCGTGTTGACCTCGAACGCCCAAATCATGCCGCAGTGGCGAAAATGCGTGACGCGCGGGTGGGCGGCAATGCCGCTCGCTGCTTCGCTGATCCGCGTCGCCAATGCCTGATTTGACGTAAGTATTTGTTTTTCTTGGAATATTTCAAGTGTTGCCAGCGCGGCGCGGCAGGCCAGTGCGTTGCCGGTGTAGGAATGCGAATGCAAAAAGCCGCGCGTCAGATCATTGTCGTAGAAGGTGTCGTACACGGCGTCCGTGGTCATCACCACCGACAGCGGCAGATAGCCGCCGGTGATGCCTTTGGATAAACACAGAAAATCCGGCCTGATGTTGGCCTGCTCGTGCGCAAAAAAAGTGCCGGTACGGCCAAAGCCGGTCATGATCTCGTCGGCGATGAGATGCACGCCGTAGCGGCTGCACAGCCCGCGCGCCTCGGTTAAGTATGCGGCGTGATACATCGCCATGCCGGTGGCGCCCTGCACCAGCGGCTCGACGATCAGCGCGGCGGTGGTGGCGTGATGTTGTTCGAGATGTGCTTCGAGTGCGCGCGCGGCGCGCAAGGCGCAGTCGCGCGGCGCTTCGCCTGCTTCCGCCAGCCGCCAGTCAGGGCTTTGCACCTGCGTGCTGGCGCGCAGCAGCGGCGCGTAGGTGTCCTTGAACAGCGCCACGTCGGTGACCGACAACGCGCCCAGCGTTTCGCCGTGGTAACTGCCGGCTAAACTAATAAAATCGGTTTTACGGGGCTTGCCGCTGTTGCGCCAAAAATGAAAACTCATTTTGAGCGCGATCTCCACCGCCGATGCGCCGTCGCTGCCGTAAAAGCAGTGGCCGAGCGTATGGCCCGTTAGCGCCGACAGACGCTCCGACAATTCGACCACCGGCTGGTGCGTGAATCCCGCGAGCATGGCGTGTTCCAGCGTGTCGAGCTGATCGCGCAGCGCGGCGTTGATGTGCGCGTTGCCGTGACCGAACAGATTGACCCACCACGAACTCACCGCGTCGAGATAACGCCCGCCGTCAAAGTCATACAGCCAGCAGCCCTGCGCGCGCGCCACGGGAATAAGCGGCAGCGACTCATGCTGCTTCATCTGGGTGCAAGGATGCCACACCGCTTTGAGACTGCGGTTTAGCAGCAGACTGTTGCGAGTGCTGGTTTGCATTCCGGGTCTGGATGTACTACAACTTTCGCAAACGATTAGGGGAGATAACCACTTCATTCATATACTTTGTCCGTTCGCGGGCAATGCCTGGTTAACTTTTTGCGCGGACCGCCGTTATTGAAGTTAACACGGCACGCATTTTGCATTCGAGTTTATCACCGGTTCATCACTGAAAAGGAGACCCTCGTCCATGCAACTTCTTGAGCATATCGAAGAACAGATTGCCGCCACCAAACTGCCGCTGGTGGGCGTGACGCTCGCCGCCGTGCCGTCGCCGGATACGCCGGTGATACTCACACTCCACTGGCACGGCTTTATCAAGGAAAGGCTGGCGAACATCGAGGGTGCGCAGCCGGTGGCGTATACGCCGATACCGAGTTCCGCGCTGCAGGTGAACGAGCGCTGGGGCGATCTGGTCGATGTCGATCAGGCGACGCTGGACGCGGCGTGGCAAATGGGCGCGTGGGACGTGTCGCGCGCTGAAAGGCCGGCGTGCCTGCGGCCCGGCGCTCGTGACGGCGAACCGCGGGAGTGCATGCAGGCGTTCGGCGCGTTTCCTTATGGTGTTAACGGCCAGCAGGTGGTGGTGAGCGAAGCGCCCGATGCCGACGAGCTGCTGAAACTCGCGGCGATGAAGGGTTATTTGATGTGGCTGTTTCGTCCGGTGTGCGGCGGCATCTGGGGCGAGGTGGCGGACGATTCCACGCTCTCGCCGGAAGGCCGCCGCGCCGGGCGCTGCCCGCTGAATCCGATTCCGGCAAGTTGCAACGGCAAGCATCAAACGGTGTATCGTTTCGGCGTGCCGGGACCGCGTACGGAGCAGTTTGCCGAGGCATCGTGATGGCGTCGTGATGGTGTATCGGCGCCGCACGCTTTAGCGCGGCTACATCAGTGGAGGCCATCATGAAACGTCACGGTGTGTGGGCGTTGTGGTGCGCGGTGCTGTTGCTGCTGGCGGCGTGCGCAAATCCGGTGCCGCCGGAGAAAGCGGCCTATGTCGGCGACTGGAGCGCGCCGGGCATGAACCTGCTGATTACGCAGGATGGCTCGGTTTCCTATAAGCGCATCAAAGGCGGTGTCACCACGTCTGTCAACGCGCCGCTGAAAAAATTCGACGGCGATAATTTCGTGGTGGGAATCGGCATGTGGACCACCACGTTTGTGGTATCCAAGCCGCCGAGTCAGGACGGTGGGCGCTGGAAAATGACGGTCGATGGCGTGGAGCTCACCCGGAGCGCCGGCAATTGGTCGGCGCAACACCAGGAAATAAAAAATACAATAAAAACAAATAGTTAGTAAATTACCCCCGCATCAGCCGACCGGTTATTGGCCGGCCAACCCTCTGTTTTTACGTACAAACTTGTTGAAATTGCTGCGGTACGGCATTACCATTAGCACTCATCGGAGTTGAGTGCTAACAGCCCTGCGGTATTCAGTCAGTGATCACGCGATCACCGCCGCCGCTCCGAAGATACCGAAACAAACCTAACAGGAGATAGCCACATGAAAATTCGTCCGTTGCACGACCGTATTATCGTGAAGCGGCTGGAAGAGGAACGCAAAACCGCTTCTGGCATCGTGATTCCCGACACCGCCGCCGAAAAACCCGATCAAGGCGAAGTCAAAGCCATCGGCACCGGCAAGCGTGGTGATGACGGCAAGTTGATCCCGCTCGATGTCAAAGTCGGCGACCGTGTGCTCTTCGGCAAATACTCCGGCCAAACCGTCAAAGTTGACGGCGACGAGCTGCTGGTGATGCGCGAAGAAGACATCATGGGCGTGGTTGAAAAGTAAACCCGCTGAACCCTAATTCTGGAGAAACAAATCATGGCAGCTAAAGAAGTCAAATTTCATGAAAATGCCCGTCACCGCATCGTCGCCGGCGTAAACATCCTCGCCGACGCAGTCAAAGTGACCCTCGGCCCCAAAGGCCGTAACGTGGTGCTCGAGCGCAGCTTCGGCGCCCCCACCGTCACCAAGGACGGCGTGTCGGTAGCCAAAGAAATCGAATTGAAAGACAAGTTTGAAAACATGGGCGCGCAGATGGTGAAGGAAGTCGCCTCCAAGACCTCCGACATCGCCGGCGACGGCACCACCACCGCCACCGTGCTCGCTGCCGCGATCATCCGCGAGGGCATGAAAGCCGTCGCTGCCGGCATGAACCCGATGGATCTGAAGCGCGGCATGGACAAGGCAGTGGTTGCCGCCGTCGCCGAGCTCAAGAACATCTCCAAGCCCTGCAACTCATCCAAGGAAATCGCCCAGGTCGGTTCGATCTCGGCCAACTCCGACGAGAACATCGGCGAACTGATCGCCAAGGCCATGGACAAGGTCGGCAAGGAAGGCGTGATCACGGTTGAAGAAGGCTCCGGCCTGGACAATGAACGTGACGTCGTCGAGGGCATGCAGTTCGACCGCGGCTACCTGTCGCCGTACTTCATCAACAATCCGGAAAAGCAGATCG
>VFLF01000797.1 GCA_009885185.1 Nitrosomonadales bacterium
ACGTGCAGCGTGCAGCCGCCGATGTCGCGCGTGCCGGTGTTGGCGGCCTTGCAGGTGATGCGTTCGAGCCACACGCGCATAGCGGGTGTCGGCGGCACTTCTGAAAACACATGCAGCGGATTCACTTCGCCATACGCCCCTGCCACGGCGACCGTCCAATACGCCGAGAACTGCGCGGTGACTTTTGCATTCGGGAAAATGCGCGTGGGTTTGGGGCGGCCCACCACGTCCCAAGCTTGCGGGCCGACTTCGAGTTCGAGTGAGGTGGCCTCGTGCGCGCGCGCGCCGAGGCGGGCGCGCAACGCCAGCGCTGCGCTGGCCGCTGGGTGTGTGAGGCGGCACGTCGGGTAGGGCTTGAACGACAGGCGTTCGGTTTCAAAATCACTGCCCAGGTATTGGATCGCGCGCGCGCCGTCGAATTGATCGCGCAGATACACACGCGCCATGCCGTCCTTGCCGCCGAATACGCCGCCGACGCTGTCGAGGCCATTCCGCCGCCATCAGTGCGGCATTGACGCCGTTGGACGCAGCGAAACCAGGCTGCGCATGTTTAGTGGAAGCGCCTTCGTGGCTGCTTTGATGGTTGCGGCTGGCGAGGCTGTAGGCGATGCCGAAGGCGTGCGCGAAGGTTGTGGTATCGGCCTTTAGCAAGCGCGCAGCTGCAGCGGTTGAGCCAAACTGACCCAGCAGCGTGTAAATCCAGCCGCCATCGACGAGGTTCAATTTGGTTGCTACGCCAAGACGGCAGGTGACTTCAATGCCCAGCAGTATGGCCTCAAGAAATTCTTTCGGATCGGTGAAGTTGCGGTATTCGGCGATTGCGAGCGCCGGTATTGCCGCAGCGCCTGCGTGCAGCACCGCCGCGTCGTGCGTGTCGTCGTATTCGAGCACATGGCCGTAGTAGCCGTTGGCCAGCGCCGCGGTAGGCGCGGGCAACTTCGCGCCGCCGACCATCACGGCATCGGCACGGCCTCCGCGCGCTGCAAGCTCGGCTATCCAGCCGGGTACGCCCATCAGCGCGCGGCCTGCGATCAGGCAACCCAGAGAATCCAGCAGTTCGTATTTGACCGCCTTGCGGGTTTTGTCGGTGAGATCGTCTCAGCATCAGTTTGACGGATCAATCGGCGAAGGCGGTGACGACAGAATCGGTTTGGCGTGTTGTTTCTCCGGCACTCACGGACGTCTCCACTGACGCACTGGTTTACTAACCCCTGCGCGGGAACGGCAGGGAAATTATTTCCCGTTTCGCCTACGTCGGCCGATGGCCCTGCGCAAAACGTTCCAGCAACTCGCGCCGCTCCGGCGCGGCCACCGCCTGCTGCAATAATTTCTCTTCCATCTCGATGCCCGCGCCGAGCGGTAGGTTCAACGCCTGACGTACGGCTTCTTTTGCCATGGCCACCGCGGTGGGCGGGCGCGTCGCCAGTTCCTTGGCCACAGCGCGCGCGGTGTCCAGCACATCGGCGGCGGCAACCACGTGCGTGACCAGCCCCATGCTGAACATCTCGCGCGCCGATAGGCGATGTCCGTTCAGAATAATCCAGCGTGCGCGCACCGGCCCGACGAGGCGCGGCAGCAACTGCGTGCCCCAGCCGCCGGGGATGCCGCCCCATTGCACTTCGGGCAGCCAGAATTGCGCGGCATCACTGGCCACCACCGCGTCGCCCAACAGCGACAACTCAAAGCCGCCACCCGCCGCGTGGCCGTTGACCGCGATCACCAGCGGTTTCGCAAATTGCGCGAGTTCATGCCAGAACTGCAACAGCGGTGCGCGAAACTCGGCGTCCTTGCCGGGATGTTCGCGCCGCTCTTTTAAATCCGCGCCGGCGCAGAACACATCGCCTTCGCCCGTCAGCAGCAGTGCGCGCGCTTTCGCATCGGCGGAAATTTTGGCCAGCACATCGCGCAGTTCCGCGATCAGCGCTTTGTTGAGCGCGTTTTTCGCGGCGGCGCGCGCGAGTTTGAGGATCACCACGTCGCCGTCGTGGCCTACGAGCAGATGTTGATATGCCATGAGTTTATTATAAGCATTTGTTTTTAAACAATATTTTAGAAGTAACCCATGCCAAATACACCGCTCGCCAGATCCATCTGATCCACCAGCTTGCGGCTCACCAGATTGCGCAGGGTTTCGGTGGTGCCGCCGCCGAGACTGCCGTAGCGCGTGCCGCGAAAGAACCGCGATACCGGAAACTCATCGGTGAAGCCGTAGCCGCCATGCACCTGCACCGCCTCGGACGTGACGCGAATCGACATTTCGTTGCAGTAAATTTTCGCCATCGCCGCGAGCGTGGGGTCGGGAAACTGTTTGCCCGACACCGCCGCGCGATACAGCAGGCCGCGGCCCGCTTCGATCTGGATCATCATGTCGGCGGCTTTCCAGCGCATGCCCTGAAACTCGCCGATGCTTTTGCCGAACGCCTTGCGCTGGCGCATATATTTGATCGATTCTTCCAGCGCGCCTTCGGAAATGCCCAGGCAAATCGCCGGGTTCAGACAGCGCTGCACGTTAAACGCCGATAACAGCCGCTTCATGCCGTTATCTTGCAGAATCAAATTCTCCAGCGGCAGTTCGATGTTGTCGAAGCGCACGTCCGACAGATTTTCGCCGCCCATGGTGTGATAGGCGGCGTTGTACGAAAGTCCCTGGATGCCGCCCGGCACCAGCACGCAGCCGATGCCCGCGGCGCCCGGCGCGCTGTTCACCCGGGTAAACACCACGAACATTTCCGCGATGTCGGCGCGGCTGATGAGTGTTTTCGCGCCATTCAGAATGACTTTGTTGCCCTTGATTTCGCAGTTGGTGCGGTAGTTCGGCACGTCGGTGCCGGCATCGGGCTCGGTCATGCAGATGGCGAGCATGGCGTCGCCGCTGGCCACGCGCGGCAGAATTTTTTTCTTGATGGATTCCGGCGCGTAGGCGGCGATAATGCGCGACTGCGCGCCCACTTCGCCCAGCGCGCCCATCGCGGTGACGTAGCACACCTTGCCGATTTCCTCTAGCACCAGCACACAGTCGAGCGTGCCCATGCCGGAGCCGCCGTATTCCTCGGGAATCGACATACCCAGCACGCCGATCTCGCCGAGGCGCTTCATGTTCTCGGCGGGCCAGGTGCCGTCGAGGTACTGGATCGCGCGCGGCATGAATTCTTTTTGGCAGACCTTACGCACGGTGTCCACAAAGGCGCGTTGTTCATCGGTGATGGTGAAGTCCATTTTTGCAGTCTCTGTTATGAAGTGAAGCGCGAAAGGTGAAACGTCGTAAATGGCCGGCGGCGCGTTAGCGCGCAACGGAGCTGAATCGATGGGGCCGAATTATAGTCGCTGCACGACAGCCGGCCAAATGTGCGCCATGGCCGGCCATGATCGGCCATGGCGCTCATGCAGTCCATCGTTTGACGCTTGGTAGTCGCTCGCCTAGACTTGGCGTCCCTTCTTTCCATACACAGCGAGTTTCTCCATGGCAACCATTTCCGCCCACGATCACTGGACCAAAAAAGGCGACGTTAATCTTTTTCTGTTCGAGAAATATTCGGGCGCGCCCGGTAACAAGCCCGCAATTTTATTTGTGCATGGCTCGTCGATGGCCGCGCAGCCGACGTTTGACCTGAAAGTGCCGGGCCGCCCGCACTCCTCGGCGATGGATTATTTTGTCGAGCAGGGCTTCGACACCTGGTGCGTGGACATGGAGGGTTATGGCCGCTCCGACAAAAAGCGCAACATCAATTTCGACATCGCCAATGGCGTGGATGATCTGGTGGCAGCCACCGACTACATCGCCAAAACGCGCGGCATCAAGCAATTCATGGTCTACGGCATTTCATCCGGCGCGCTGCGCGCGGCGTGTTTCGCCGAGCGTTGCCCGGAGCGCGTGTCGCGTCTGGCGCTTGATGCGTTTGTGTGGACGGGCGAGGGCAGTCCCACGCTCGCCGAGCGTAAAAAGAAACTGCCGGAGTTCTCCAAAGTGAATCGCCGCCCGATGAGCCGGGAGTTTATCCACTCGATCTTCAGTCGCGATCACCCCGGTTGCGCCGAAGACAAGGTGATTGACGCCTTCGCCACCCAGGTGCTCGAACTCGACGACTCCGTGCCCACCGGCACCTATGTCGATATGTGTTCACGGCTGCCGATCTGCGACCCCGCCAAAATCAACGCCGCGACGATCATCATGCGTGGCCAGTTCGACGGCATCGCGGGCTTTGACGACCTGATCGAGTTTTTCAAGCGCCTGCCGAACCCCGACAAGCAGTTCGCCGTGATGTCGGGTATTTCGCACGCGAGCTTTCAGCAGATCAACTACATGACGGTCTATCACATCCTGCATGCGTTCTTTACGCAGCCGGAACCGATTTACAAGGCTTAGCCATGCCCGAATTCGACGCATCCATCATCAGTTCCATCGACCAATACAAACTGATGGTCGGCTCGATCACGCCGCGCCCCATCGCGCTGGTGTCCACCACCGGCAAGCACGGCCACAACGCCGCGCCATTCAGTTTTTTTAATGCGCTGGGCGCGCCGCCGCCGATGCTGATGTTCTCGGCGGGCGACGGCGAGGCGGGCGCCAAGGACACGGTGGCGAATATTCTGGAGACGGGTGACTTCGTGGTGCATATCGTCAGTCACGACATGCGCGACAAAATGAATGTGTGCGCGGTGGGCTATGCGCGCGGCGTCAATGAAATGGAAAAAGCGGGCTTCACCACCGCGCTCTCGCGCAAGGTGAAGGCGCCGCGCATCCTCGAAGCGCCGATCGCGATGGAGTGCCGCCTGATGCAGCGCGTCGAAGTCGGCCCGCGTCCGTACCACGTGGTGATTGGCGAGGTGGTGTATTTTCATTTTCGTGATGGCACCGTCAACGACAAATTTCACGTCGATGTCGGCGCGGTCGATCCCATCGGCAGGCTCGCGGGCAAGGGCGGCTATACGCGCGTGACGGATCGTTTTGAAATGCCGCGGTTGCCGGGCGGCGAAGGGCGGCAGGATAAGTAGAATTAAGTATTCGTTTTTAAATAACTTTTATGAGGGCGCGTCATGCTGATGAAACCCCTGAACCAACTCACTGCCAGCGAAATCGTGCAAGCCATCGCGGCAAAAAAAACCACCGCCGAAGCGGTAGCCCGCGCCTGCCTCGATCACATCAATGCGCGCGAGCCGCAGGTCGAAGCGTGGCAGTTTCTCGATCCTGATCTGGTGTTGAAACAAGCGCGCGCGCTCGATGCGAGCGGCAATGTCGGGCCGCTGCAGGGCGTGCCGGTGGGGATGAAAGACATCATTGATACCTGCGACATGCCCACCGAGTACGGCACGCCGATCCACAAAGGCCATCGACCGCGCATCGATGCGGCGATAGTCGCGCTGACGCGGCGCGCGGGCGGTCTCATCATGGGCAAAACGGTCACCACCGAATTCGCCAACCGTCATCCCGGCAAAACGCATCACCCGCAAGATCACGCGCGCACGCCCGGCGGCTCGTCCAGCGGCTCGGCGGCGGCGGTGGGCGACAGCATGGTGCCGCTGGCCGTCGGCACGCAAACCACGGGTTCGACCATACGTCCGGCGGCGTTTTGCGGCTGCGTGGGCTACCGGCCCACGTGGGGCGACATACGCTGCCACGGCGTGATGGAGGCGTCCGGTTCGGTGGATACCGTGGGTCTGATCGCGCGCTCGGTGGAAGACATCGCGCTGTATCGAGACGTGGTGCTCGGCGTGCCGCCGCAACCATTGGCCGCGCAGGTCATCAACGCCCCCCGCATCGGATTCTGCCGCACGCCGTACTGGAGCCAATGCGAAGCCGCCACGCAACAATCACTTGAAGACTGCGCGGCCAAACTGGCGAAGGCCGGCGCGCGAGTCACCGATTTGACGCTGCCCGATGCCTTCAGCCAACTCGAAGACGCGCATCGCTGGGTGACCAGTTTCGAGTTTGCGCGCAACCGCGCGTGGGAGATCAACAACCATTACGAGATGATTTCCGACACCCTGCGCAACAACCGCCTGAAAGACGGCCTCGCGTGCAGCTTTGAAAAATACCGCGAGTCGCGCAGCACCCTCGCGCGCCTGCGCCGCACCATGCACGACGTGATGAAAGACTACGACGTGCTGCTCGTGCCCGCCGCCTCGGGCGAAGCGCCGGTGGGCCTCAACGCCACCGGCAACGCCTCGCATTGTTTGATCGGCACCAGCACGCATGTGCCGTGCATGACGCTGCCGCTGTTCACCGGCCCGAACGGCTTGCCGGTGGGGGCGCAGTTGATGGCCGCGCGCAATAACGACCGGTTGCTGTTCGAGGCGGCCCGGTGGGTGATGGCGAGTTATTCGTAAGGCTGCCGCGCTCCTCACCGCACCCGATTCAACCCATTCAGCGCCGCCACCCGGTAAGCCTCCGCCATGGTCGGATAGTTGAACGTGGTGTTGATGAAATACATCAACGTGTTGGCGTCACCCGGCTGCGTCATGACGGCCTGGCCGATGTGGATGATTTCGGAGGCCTGGTTGCCGAAGCAGTGGATGCCGAGGATGCGCAGCGTTTCTCGGTGGAACAAAATTTTCAGCATGCCGGTGGTGCGGCCGGTGATTTGCGCGCGCGCGAGGTGGCGGAAGAAGGCGTGCCCGACTTCGTACGGCACTTTGCGCGCGGTGAGTTCGCGCTCGGTGGCGCCCAGCGAGCTGATCTCCGGCAGGGTGTAGATGCCGGTCGGAATGTCTTCGACCAGGCGCTGCTCGCACGCGCCGGTCAGCGCGTGGGTGGCGGCGAAGCGGCCCTGGTCGTAGGCGGCGCTGGCCAGGCTGGGGTTGCCCACCAGATCGCCGACCGCGTAGATGTGCGGCTGCGCGGTTTGATACGCCGCGTTGACCACCACCGAGCCGCGTTCGTTGCATGGCACGCCGATGATTTCGAGCCCCATCGCGTCGGAGTTGCCGGTGCGCCCTTGCGCCCACAGCAGCACGTCACTCTGAATCACCTTGTTTGATTTCAGATGCAGGCGCACGCCGCCGTCGGATGGGTCGGCTTCAACGCGCTCGTATTCCTCGCTGTGGCGGATCAGTACGCCGCGCTCGCGCAGGTGATAAGCGAGTGCGTCGATGATTTCGTCGTCCAGAAAAGACAGCAGCTTGTCGCGGGTGTTGATGAGGTTGACCTTGATGCGCAGACCGCGAAAAATCGAGGCGTATTCGCAGCCGATCACGCCAGCGCCGTAAATGGTGATGCTGCGCGGCGTTTGTTTGAGTTGCAACACGGTGTCGCTGTCGACGATATGCGGATGCGTGAAATCCACATCCTGCGGGCGGTAGGGGCGAGAGCCGGTGGCGAGAATAAAGCGGTCGGCACGGCAGCGGTGCCGCGCGCCATTGGGGGCGGCGATCTCTACAGTGTGCGCATCGATAAAACTGCCTCGCCCAGCGATCACCTGCACGCGATTACGCTCGTAAAAGCCGCTGCGCAATTGCACTTGGCCACGAATCACGTTTTCCGCCTTGCGCATCAAGTCGGGGTAATCCGGTTCCGTGCTGCTATCGTCGTCGGCGAGCCGCTGGATGGCGTGGCGCAGCGCCTTGCTGGGGATCGTGCCGCGATGCGTGCACGAGCCGCCGACCTCGGCGCATTCGTCGATCACGGCCACCCGCCGCCCGCTTTTAACCGCCGTCATCGCGGCGCCTTCGCCGCCAGGGCCGCTGCCGATGACGATCACATCGTAGTGCTCGCGTATGGTCATCTAATGCGCCACCGTCGTTGCCGTATTGCTCATGGGTGATCCTTTCACTGAATCATGCGATTATCCGATAAATGCGAAATCCCAAATGGTTACCTTGCGATAGGGTCAATAAAACAATAGGTTGCGAGGTGGTTGCAGCAAGCCTTCGCGCGCTTGGACGTATCGCCACGGTGACGGCCCGGGCATGGTACGTAAGTTGCTTTTGTTTGCATCCATTGACTAAACAAACAGGTTCCATAGCTCATGTTGCATTACAGCCTTGATCTGACCTTTCTCAGCGCCGCTTATGCGGGCGGTACGCTGACCCCTGGCGCATTGGTGCGCGATATTTATGCCGCGATGCCCGCGTTGGCGGGCAATCCGGTGTGGATTCATTTATTGCCGCAGGAGGCCGCCGCCCAACAAGCGCGCGAGCTGGAGGGGCGCCGCGCCGCCGGCGCGTCGCTGCCGCTCTACGGCATTCCGTTTGCGGTGAAAGACAATATCGATGTCGCGGGTTGTCCTACCACGGCGGCGTGCCCTGCGTTCGCCTACACACCGCACGAGACCGCCTACGCCGTGCAACGCCTGCTGGACGCGGGCGCGCTGCTCATCGGCAAGACCAATCTCGATCAGTTCGCCACCGGGCTGGTGGGCACGCGCTCGCCCTATGGTGCGTGCAGCAATGCCTTCAACGCGGATTACATCTCCGGCGGTTCAAGTTCAGGTTCGTCGGTGGCCGTGGCGGCGGGGCTGGTGAGCTTTGCGCTGGGCACGGACACCGCCGGATCAGGGCGCGTGCCCGCCGGCTTCAACAACATTGTCGGCCTCAAACCCACGCCCGGCGTGGTGAGCACGCGCGGGGTGGTGCCAGCGTGCCGCTCGCTGGATTGCGTGTCGGTGTTTGCGTTGACCTGCGAGGATGCGACCCGTGTGTTTGATGTGATGCGCGGGTTTGATGCCGGCGATATTTACGCCCGTACCGATTCTAACGGCGCGCCCGTATTTTCCACGACTGCTTTTCGTTGCGGCGTGCCGGCCCAATCGCAACTGGAATTTTTTGGCGACGGCATGGCGCGCGCGGCATTCGAGAAATCACTGGCGACGCTGCGCGACAACGGCGCGCAAATGGTGGAAATCGATTTTCAACCCTTCGCCGACGTGGCGCGGCTGCTGTACGACGGGCCGTGGGTGGCCGAACGTTACGCCGCGATCAAGGATTTTCTGTCGCAACAGCCGGATGAAATCCATCCGGTCACGCGCAAGGTGATCGAATCCGCGACAAACTGGAACGCCGTCGATACGTTTGATGCGCTCTACCGCTTGCGTGAATTGAAACGCCGCTGTGATGCTGAATGGCAAAAAATGGATGTGCTTGTCGTGCCGACCAGCGGCACGATCTACACCCATGCGCAAATCGCCGAAGCGCCCGTCGAGCGCAACACCCATCTCGGCTACTACACCAATTTCGTCAATCTGCTCGACCTGTGCGCGCTGGCCGTGCCGGGCACGTTCCGCGCCGACGGCTTGCCCGCCGGGGTGACGCTGATTGGTCAGACGCATGCCGATCATCAACTGGGGGCCATCGGCGATCGCTTTCATTGCGCGAGCGGCGTGCGCATGGGCGCGACGCGCTTTGAATTGCCGCCATCCGCGCCGCGGCAGGAAACGCCGGCAAAAAACGAAGTCGTGATTGCCGTGGTGGGCGCGCACCTGTCGGGCCTGCCGCTGAATCATCAACTCACCACGCGCGGCGCGCGCCTGCTGCAAGCCGCGCACACTGCGCCGTGCTATCGGCTGTATGCGCTGCCGGGCACGGTGCCGCCAAAGCCGGGGCTGGTGCGCGTGGCGGAAGACGGTGTTGCCGTTGCGGTAGAACTATGGGCGCTGACGCCCGCTGCGTTTGGCGCGTTCGTGGCCGAGGTGCCGCCGCCGCTGTCCATCGGCACGTTGACACTGGCCGATGGGTGCACGGTGAAGGGGTTTTTGTGTGAGTCCTGTGCATTGCCGGGCGCGCGGGATATTTCGTCATTCGGCGGCTGGCGCGCGTATCTCGCGGCGCAGGCGTTGCAAGCGTGAACCTGTATCGCGGTATGGATCGCGCGGCGCTGGATGCCGCGTACGACAATACGGCGGCGGTCACGAACAGCGCCGCGTTGCTGGCGGATTTTGATGCGCGCAGCGCGCGCCTGCGCGAGGCCATGCCGCAACATCTCGGTTTGCGCTATGGGCCGGCCGAGCGCAACCGCATCGATTATTTCGCCGCGCCGTCCACTGGCGAGCCGGCGCCGGTGCTGGTTTTCATCCATGGCGGCTATTGGCAGATGCGCGCCAAGGAGACTTTCAGTTTCCTCGCGGCGGGCCCGCTCGCGCACGGCATCCACGTCGCGCTGCCGGGCTACACGCTGGCGCCCGCGATCACTCTCGACGGCATCGTCGATGAGGTGCGCGCGGCGGTACGCTGGATCGCGCAACACGCGGCGGAGTTTGGCGGTGACCCTGCGCGCATTATCGTCTCCGGCTGGTCGGCGGGCGGGCATCTAGCCGCGATGATGATGGACGAGCCCGAGGTTAAAGCAGGCCTTGCGATCAGCGGTATTTTTGATCTGGAACCGATACGCCTGAATTACCTCAACACCCGGCTGAAGCTGGACGCGGATGCGGCGCGGCGCTTGAGCCCGGTGTTGCATCTGCCCTCGCGGCCCGCGCCGCTGCTGCTGGCGTGCGGCACCGGCGAACTACCGGAGTTGCAGCGGCAATCGGCAGGCTATGCGACGGCACGTGAGCAAGCCGGATTGCCGGGGCGGCTCACGGGTCTGCGCGGGCACAATCACTTCACGATACTTGAAGAGCTCGCTCGGCCCGATGGCGCGCTGACCATGATGGTGCGCGACATCGCCGCTGCGTAGCCTTGAGTCGCGCTCATTTGGTGCGCGGTGGAAATAGATCGCTCCAGTGTGGTGCGCGGATACAATCGAGAGGTAATGTAACTATTTGTTTTTAAACAATAATTTGTTATTGGCATGATGGTTGCTGAGAGTAAAGGCGAAGCGCGAAGCAGGAGCGTCCGCCTGCCCGGCGCATTAACCAGGAGATCAACATGCCAACGACACGATTAATACGCAGACAGTTTATTGCCGCCGCGCTTACCCTGCTGGCGCCGCTGGCGTTGCCCGCGTTACATAGCGCTCATGCGCAGGAGAAGGTCATCAAGGTCGGCGCGCTGAAACTGATTCATTCGATCACGCCGCACTTCTATCAGCAGTTCGCGCCGCCCGGTTACAAGATTGAAGTCATTCCTTTCGAGAGCCCGACGGATAGCAAGAACGCGGTGGTCACCGGCTCGGTGGATTTTGCCACCTTCGGCATTGCGGCTGCGATGCTGGGTGCGGCGGCCGGCGAGCCGATAGTGATCTTCGCGCCGCAATGCAACGGCGGCATGGCGGTGGTCGCCGGCGTGAAAACGGATATCAAATCGATCAAGGATTTGAAAGGCAAGAAAGTAGCGATCTGGCCCGGCTCCACGCAGGAGGTTGTGATTCTGGAGCGCCTGAAAGCCGAAGGCATGACGATCAAGGATATTCAGTCCATCCGCTTGCCGTTTTCCGACATGGCGCCCGCGCTGGCCCGCGGCGACATCGATGCCTACGTGGGCGCCGAGCCTGGCCCCGGCATCAGTCTTGCCAATGGCGATGGCCGGATTGTCGAATACCCGTACAGCACGCCCATTGGCTCGCTCAATATGATTTGGGCGACACGCCAGGAGATGGTCGACAAGAACCCCGATCTGGTGAGAATGATGATGGATATGCATCGCAAGGCGACCGAATTCGCCTTGGGCAATCGCGCGGAAATGGTCAAGATGACCATGCAGAAGCTCGGCCAGCAGCAAAAATCGATTGAACTGGCGGCGCCCAACGTACATCTGACGTGGAAGATCGACGATGAATTCATGAAACGGGCCAGGGCCTATGGCGCGCTGATGCTGGAGAAAAAGCAGATTCGGGAGCTGCCTAACTTTGATCGCTTCATCACTACCCGATTCATGCCGGCGGATCCGCCCGCCAAGAAGTAAACCGACTGGCGCACGTCGCGATGTCCGCGCTTCCCTCCGAGATACCCGTGGCGACAGAGACGTCCGCCGGGTTGGGCACGCCCGCGTCGGCTGTAGATACGACCGCCACGGCTGTAGGCACAACCGCCCTGGCTGTTGCGCGCAAGCCGTGGCTGTCGGAGCGCGTGCAGGGTGTTCTGCTGGCAGTGGCGTTTCCGCTGCTGCTGTTGTTTCTGTGGCATCAACTGGTGGTGATGACCGGCACCCGGCTGATACCCAAGCCGTCGCAGGTCGGCACCATGATGTGGGATTTCACCTTCGGCGGCATCCACAACGACGCCTTCAGTGGCACCATACTCACGCATCTTTTTGCCTCGATGCAGCGCGTCTATGGCGGATTCGCGCTGGCGATCGTGATCGGCATTCCGCTGGGGTTGCTGATCGGCAAGGTCAAACTCATCCGGCAGATGCTGGACCCCACGCTTTCGATGTTGCGGCCTATTCCGGTCACGGCGTGGCTGCCGCTGTCGATGATTTTCTTCGGACTGGGGCCGCGCTCGGCGATATTTCTGGTGTTTCTCGGTGCGTTTTATCCGGTACTGCTGAATACCATTTTCGGCGTACGCTCGGTTGACCCGCGCTTGTTCGAGGCGGCGTCGATGCTGGGCTGCGACGGCTCGCGTATGTTTCGTCAGGTGGTGCTGCCGGCGGCGATGCCCAGCATCTTCAATGGCCTGCGTCTGGCACACGGCTTTGCCTGGATACTGATCGTGGTGGGCGAAATGACCGGCGTGCCCACCGGCCTGGGAGCGGTCATCATGGACGGGCGCACTTTGTCGCGTACCGATCTGGTGATCACCGGGATGATTATCATCGGTCTCGCCGGCTTTTTAACCGACCGTATTATTGTCAGCATCAGCAACCGGGTGCTGCGCTGGAGTCCGCAACATCATGCTTAGCGAACAACCGTTGGTGCCGGCAAAACCTCGCCGCCAGTTTCTGACCATCAACGACGTCACCAAGACGTTTCAGATCGGCGTCGACGCGGTGCAGGCGCTGCGTGGCGTGAATCTGCGTATCGACAAGGGCGAATTTGTTTGTCTGATCGGCGCATCCGGCTGCGGTAAATCCACCCTGCTCAGAATCATTGCCGGATTTGAACAGCCGACGTCGGGCGTGATCAGTCTTTACGAGAACGTGATTACCGGCCCCGGCAGCGATCGCGGCATGGTGTTTCAGGACTATGCGCTGTTCCCGTGGATGACGGTGCGCGAGAACATCAGTTTTGGCCCGCGTCAGAAAGGGCGGGCCAAAAAATACATCGACGAAATCTCCAGTGAGTATCTGCATATGGTGGGGTTGGAGAAATTCGCCGACCGCTTTCCGCATCAACTCTCCGGCGGCATGAAGCAGCGCGTGGCCATCGCCCGCGTGCTGGCCAATGAGTGCGAAGTGTTGCTGATGGATGAGCCTTTCGGCGCGCTGGATGCCCTGACGCGCGAAAGCCTGCAACAGGAGTTGCTGGAAATCTGGGCGCGCACCAAAGTGACGGTAATTTTTGTCACGCATTCCGTGGAAGAGGCCGTGTTGCTGTCCGACCGCGTGGTGGTGATGACGGCGGGGCCAGGACGTATCGAGGCCGACGTGGCGATTGAACTGGCGCGCCCACGCGAAGTGTCGGCGATTGATTTTAATCAGGTGCGTCGTGACATCACGCAACGCCTGACCAGTCATGTTCGCGCCGGGGCGCCGCGTGAGTTGAAGGCAGTCGCCTGAACCTGCGCCGCGCCATGGCCGTCGTACGTATGGTTGATGTTCACCGGATTCCCATGGCAGGGCCTGGGGACGTATCGGGAATCGTGCGGCTGATCGATGACGGCGCGCTGGATCCGCGCGCTATCGTTGCGATCATGGGCAAGACCGAAGGCAACGGCTGCGTCAACGATTTCACCCGCGAATACGCCACCGCAGCGCTGGCCGGCTGCCTCGCGCAGCGGCTCGCACTCACTACGGCAGAGGTCGAGCAGCGCATCGCGTTTGTGATGTCGGGCGGTACCGAGGGCGTGCTCTCGCCGCACATGACGGTGTTCACGCGCCGCGAGATCGACGCGCCGCCCGGCGCGCAAAAAAGACTGTCGATCGGCATCGCCCACACACGCGACTTTCTGCCGGAAGAACTGGGCCGCCGCGCGCAGATCGACGAAACCGCCAAAGCCGTGACGGTTGCCATGGCGGATGCGGGCATCACGCAGACAGCCGATGTTCACTTCGTGCAGATCAAATGCCCCTTGCTCACGGTGGAGCGCATGCGCGCCGCACACAGTCGCGGGCAAACTGTCGTCACCGAGGAGGCGTACGCCTCTATGGGTTACTCGCGCGGCGCATCGGCGCTGGGCGTGGCGGTGGCGTTGGGCGAATTGCGCGAGGCGCCGTCAGACGCATCGGTGCTGGCGGACTGGGACGCCTATTCCTCAGTGGCGTCCACCTCTGCCGGCATTGAGCTGATGTGCAACGTGGTGATCGTGATGGGCAATGCCGCGTATTGCGCAAGCCCCTACACTATCGGACACGCGGTGATGAACGATGCCATCGATCTGCCTGCGGTGATCGGCGCCTTTCGGCATGCAGGGATCGATATATCCGCCGCGGGAAGTACTGCCGCGCGCAAGCGGCTGGTCAATGTGTTTGCCAAGGCCGAAGCCGCGCCGTCCGGCGAGGTGCGCGGCGCGCGCCACACCATGCTGGATGATTCGGACATTAACTCGACGCGCCACGCGCGCGCCGCGGTCGGCGGCTTGATCGCGGGCGTAGCGGGCACGGGGCTGGTGTATGTGTCAGGCGGCGCGGAGCACCAGGGGCCGCCCGGCGGCGGGCCGATTGCGGTTATCGCGCGCGTGGATCCCACGTGAGCAATGTGAGCAACATAAGCGCAACGACGCCAGCACCCTTCGACGCGGATCAATTCGTGCAGGCCGGGGCACCCGCGTTGGGAATTGCGCTGACGGTTGCGGAGCGTGGCGTGGTGAGCGTGCAAATGGCGCGCATCCACGCGCTGGCGCAACTTGTGATGGATCACCCGCTGGCGATGGAAGACGAGCTCGCGCCGAGATTTGAGCCGTGAGTGACGGCGCCACGGCGCTGGAGATCGCGGCGGATGTGCGCGGCCGCCGCCGGACCGCCACTGAAATCGCCCGCGACACGCTTGAGCGTATCGGCGCGCACGACACGCATTACAACGCATTCACCGAAGTGACCTCCGAGCGCGCCTTGCGCGACGCTGCCGCGGTCGAT
Organism: Nitrosomonadales bacterium; assembly: GCA_009885185.1. The sequence goes on from VFLF01000797.1 coordinate 15,043, forward strand.
GCCGCCATTGCGGCAGGCCGTGATCCGGGGCCGCTGGCCGGCGTGCCGTTTGCGGTCAAGAATCTTTTTGACGTGCAGGACCATGTGACGCTGGCCGGATCACGCATCAACGCGACGAACAATGCAGCGGTGGCCGATGCCACTCTCGTGCGCCGCTTGTGCGATGCCGGCGCGGTACTGGTAGGCATGCTGAACATGGACGAATACGCGTATGGGTTCACCACGGAGAACTCGCACTATGGCGCGACGCGCAATCCGCATTCGCTGGACTGCATAGCCGGCGGATCATCCGGCGGCTGCGGTGCGGCGGTGGCGGGCGGCCTCGTGCCGCTGGCCCTGGGTTCGGACACCAATGGCTCGATACGGGTGCCCAGCGCGCTGTGCGGCATTTTTGGATTGAAGCCGACGTATGGCCGGCTCAGTCGCGCCGGTTCGTTTCCGTTTGTCGACAGCCTTGATCACGTCGGGCCGTTCGCGCGCTCGGCGGGCGACCTTGCCGCTGCGTACGATGCGATGCAGGGCACGGACGAGCGCGACGCGGCATGCGCGGCACGCGCGGTCGCGCTGACGTCACCTCAACTCACGCTCGGCGCCGATGGCCTGCGCATCGGGCTGCTCAGCGGCTATTTCGAAGTCAACGTCGATGAGCAAACGTGGGAAGCCGTCAGTGCCGCCGCCCGCGCACTCGGCGTCACGCGTGAAATCGTGCTGCCGGAAGTCGAGCGCGCCCGCGCTGCCGCATTCATCATGACCGCGGCGGAAGGTGGCCAGCTTCATCTGCCTGATCTCAGGGATCGCCGCGCCGAATTCGACCCGTTGATACGCGATCGGCTGACGGCGGGCGCGATGATACCGGGCGCATGGTATTTGCAGGCGCAACGGTTGCGCCGCTGGTTCAGCCAGCGCGTGCGCGAAATATTTCAGGATGTTGACGTGTTGCTCGCGCCGGCCACGCCGCGCGCCGCGACCGTCATCGGACAGGAAACCATGTGCATACGCGGACGCGACATGCTGGTTCGACCCAACATGGGATTGCTGACACAGCCGCTGTCGTTTATCGGATTACCCGTTGTCGCCGCGCCGCTCGCGACAGCGGCCCCGATGCCGCTGGGCATGCAGATCATTGCGGCGCCCTGGCGCGAGGATCTTTGCCTGCGCGTCGCCGCGGAACTGGAGCAACGCGGTTTGGCCTGCGCAAAAAGGCCAGTGATGGCGGGAACCGCCGCAGGATGAAGGGTCGTCCTGAAATAACTGGCTGGAGATGGAGCGGGATCAATACGGCGGCAGCAAACGCCGGAAGCCATGCAGCAACACCACCAACATAAAGAAAGCGTTTCGCAACAATAGACCGAGCGGATTGATCCATAGCGGCCTGGTTGGCTTTCCCGTTGCGCTGGCCGCGAGCGTCGCTCCGAGTTGCTCCATCCACGACACCGTGCGCGGCCACTCGCGCAGATCACGCAGCCACTGGGACGGTATGCCAGCCTTGCCGACGCGCGCGCCGACTATTGCGCCGACAATGGCGGCGGTGGTGTCGGCATCGCCGCCAAGGCGGATCATGGCGGTGACGGCGGCGCGGTAATCGTTCTGATGGGCGAGCCACACGTGCAGCACGCAGGGAATCGTGTAATACATGTAGCCCGATACGCCCTTGCCGCAGCCGATGCTGTCGGCAAATTGTTCGGCTGATTCGCGGCGAGCTACGCTTTCGGTGACGTTTTTCACCAGTGCGATAAATTCCGCATCGGTGACGTGTTCCTGCACCGCATGTAGATAGTCGCCGGGCGTGATGTCGGCGCCCCGCGCCGCCATTTGCGCCGCCAGCGCCACCGCGAACGCGCCGTATTCGGCTTTCGGGTCGGTGTGCGTAATGCGCGTGGCGGCGCGCACCATCGCGCGCAGGCGCGCCGAGTCATCGGCGAACACAATTCCCAGCAGCGCGCAGCGCATGGCCGGCCCGTTGCCCGCCGAAAACACGCCGCTCTTGTGTGCTGGAAAACCCAGCCACAGTTTCAGGATTGATCGCAGCGTGGCAAGGCCGATGCCCGCGGGCAGGCCCAATATCCAGAAGCGCAGTCGCCATGCGAAGTTTGAGAATATTTTCCTTTGATCGCTGTTCGCGCCGCCATGGGCGATCACCGACTGCGCCAGCATGCAGGTGTGCTCGGTGTCGTCCGAGGTCATGCCCTTGCCGAGTAAAAATTGATAGCCACTCAGCGCCGGAAACATTTTCGCCTGCCGCCGCCGGCTCAAGCCCTCGCAGACGAGTCCCATCGCGTCGCCGACGGCGGTGCCGAGCAGGCAGCCGGTGAGCGCATTTTCTTTTGGCGTGGTCAAGGCTTACTCCGCGGTGGCGCCCGACGCCTTGATGACCTTCATCCAGCGCGCGGCATCGGCGCGGATAAACGCCGCAAATTGATCCAGCGTCAGGTTCCCCGGTTCCGCGCCTTCGTTCGACAGCCGCGTGCGCACCTCGGGTATTTCCAGCCAGCGCACGACCTCGGCATTCAAGCGAGCGATGATGTCCTTGGGTAATGCCGCCGGGCCGAACAGCGCAAACCACTGCTGCGATTCAAAGCCCGGCAGGCCTGCTTCAGCCATCGTCGGCAACTGCGGCACGGCAGGATGGCGTTTCGGCGAGGTCACCGCCAGCGCGTGTATGCGCCCGGCATTCACCTGCGGCAGCGTGATCGCCACCGTGGAAAATGACAGATCGATTTGCCCGCCCACCAGCGCGATCACGCTCGGCGCCGAGCCTTTGAACGGAA
>VFLF01000489.1 GCA_009885185.1 Nitrosomonadales bacterium
GCCCTAAAGGCGCGCGCCAAACACAAATTCGGCGACGAAAGCCGTTGGCCGGAATTCGCCACCAACCGCCCGATCAAGCGTCTGGGTACCGTGGCCGAAATCGCCGACGTGATCGTGTTCCTGTGTTCGGATCGCGCGAGTTACGTCAGCGGCACGGTGATTACGGTGGATGCCGGGGCGAGCGCGGCGGGGTGATGTGGCTTTTGTGTGTTACAGGGACTGTCCCTGCCCGACATTCGAGCGCAGGCTGGAATTCAGTTCGTTTACTATGCGAAGCATGTCCATCAATATTCGTCGGCCTACGTTACCAGCTGGGTTACAGCACGTGCTGGAACGACAGGGTTGTCAATCGTTTGAAAGTTCTTACGTGAAGCTCATGCTTATCAAAATTATCGCGCCGGTATTCGCTTTGTTCTCGATTGCACCCGCGCTGCACGCGCAGCCCGATTGGCCCACCAAGCCGCTACGCATCATCGTAGCCTTCGCACCCGGTTCGTTCACTGACGTGGCAGCGCGCGCGATCGGGCGCGAGTTGACCGAGCAGCTTGGGCAGCAGGTGATCGTGGAAAATCGCCTTGGCGCGGGCGGCACGCTGGGTTCCAATAACGCCGCCAAGGCCACGGCGGATGGTTACACGCTGCTGCTCTATGACAATTCGTTCGCGATCTGGCCGAGGCTGTATCCCAAGTTGCCATTCGATCCGGTGAAAGACTTTACCCAGGTGAGTCTGGTGGCGGAATCACCGTCGATGCTGGTGTCGCGGTTGGGCCTGGCAAAAACCGTCAGGGATCTGGTGGAGCAGGCGCGCGCCAGGCCGGGCGAGCTGACCTTCGGCACGGCGGGGCAGGGTTCCACCGCGCATCTGGCGTCGGAATGGTTTCTCGGCATCGCGGGCGTGAAGATGACGCACGTGCCGTACAAAGGCGTGGCGCTGGCGATTGCCGATGCCATGGCGGGGCGCATTGATATTTCGATTGCGGGGCTGGCGAGCGGCATGGCGCAGGTGCGCGCGGGGCGGGTGCAGGGGCTGGCGGTGACCGGCCGCGAACGCAGCGCGGTGTTGCCCGAGGTGCCGACGTTTACCGAGGCGGGGTTTCCCGGTTATCGCATGATTCATTTTTGGGCGCTGGCGTTGCCTGCCGGAACGCCGCCGCGCGCGGTGTCGCGTCTTAATATCGAAGTGGCGCGCGCGCTGGAAAAGCCCCGCTTAAAAGAGTTGTTCGTGAGCCAGGGCGCGGTGGCCATGCCGAGTTCGGCGGCGGACCTGTCACGCCGCATCCACGACGACATCAAATTCTGGAGCGATTTGATCGTGAAAAACGGCATCAAGACGGAGTAAGGGATAACCACAACATGATAGAACGCCGCATCGATCTTAAAACCCCAAGCGGGGTGATGGAAACGTTTGTTGTTCACCCCACCGAAGGCGGGCCGTTCCCCGCCGTGGTGTTGTATATGGACGTGTGGGGCATACGCGAAGAGCTGCTCGACATTGCGCGCCGCATTGCCACCGTGGGTTATTACTGCCTGCTGCCGGATTTGTATTATCGGCAGGGCCGCGTGCGCACGGAATTTCGTGACGCGAGCAACCGCATGATTTCCATGGACAGGCTTACCGAGCCGCAGCGCCAGATTGCGCTGGCGCCGCTGGAAAAGCTCACCGACGAGATGGTGATCGCGGACACCGCGAGCCTGCTGGATTTCATCGGCAAGGGCGAACCCGCGCGGCCCGGCGCGATGGGGGCCATCGGCTATTGCATGGGCGGGCGGCATGTGTTTCGCGTGATGGGCGCGTTCCCGCAACGCTTTCGCGCGTGCGCCAGTCTGCACGGCTCGCTGATCGTGACTGATGACGCCGATTCGCCGCATTTCTCCGCACTGAAGGGCGCGGGGGAGTTGTATTGCGGCCTGGCGGAAAAAGACCGTCACGCGCAACCCGCGAAACTCAAGGTGCTGCGCGAAGCGCCGTGGCAGCTCAAGTTCCATCACGAATTGCATCAAGGCGCGGATCACGGTTACGCGCTGCCCGATCGCGATGTGCATGACAAACCAGCCGCCAATCGCGATTGGGAAGCGATCTTCGGCATGTTCCGGCGGCAGATGCCCTTGTGACCGCTATGACCCCTGTGAAAGGATAGCCATGTTATTAAAGAACAAAATCGCGGTCATCGCCGGCGATGCCTACGGTGTCGGCCACGCCGCGGCGGCGCTGTTTGCGCGCGAGGGCGCGAGCGTGGTGTGCATTGACGACAACGCCGGTTGCGAGAAGGCGAAAACGCTACGTGTCGGTGATGCAGACGCGCCGTATTTTTACGCCGATGTGTCGGACAGCGCGCAGGTGCAGGCGGTGGCCGGCGCCTGCGAAACGTTTTTGTCCAAGGTGGATATCCTGTTCAACATCGCCGGACGCAACCCGATCAAGGCGAATTTCGAGGCCACCACCGAGGACACTTGGGCCGCGATGATCGGGCGCAATCTGACTTCCGGCTTTTTGTGCGCGAAGTATTTTTTGCCGCTGATGAAAAAAGCCAGTTCCGGCGCCATCATAAACCACGGCTCCATCGACGGGTTTCTGGGCAACCCATCCATTGCGGCGTATTCGGCGGCCAAGGGCGGCGTCATTCCCTTGACGCATGTGATGGCGCACGATCTCGCTAAATACAACATTCGCGTGAACTCCATCTCCACCGGCGGCATACGTCCCACGGCGGCGGCCACTTCGGTGCGAGACGAGGCGCGCATCGCCGTCACGCCGCTCGCGCGCATGGGTACGGCCATCGACATAGCGCATGTCGCGCTGTTTCTGGCCTCGGACAATGCGGCTTATGTGAACGGCGCCGACATCGTGGCCGATGGCGGACGCACGGTGATTACCCATGGCTGTTTTGATGATTAGCTGGTGGCGCATGAGAGCGTGTGGTGTCGCGTTGCTCGGTGCGGCATCGCTGGCGACGCAGGCCTATGCGCGGCCCGCCGACGCTGATTATCCCAACAAGCCCATCCGTGTGGTGGTGCCGTCGTCACCGGGCGGCGGCATCGATGCGTTGGCGCGTGTTATCGGCCCCAAGCTGACCGAGGCATGGGGCAAGTCCATCATCATTGATAATCGCGCCGGAGCTGGCGGCATCATCGGTTCGGAAATCGTGGCGCGCGCGCCGCCCGACGGCTACACCGTGCTGATCGTGGCGGGTGGATACACGCTGAACCCCAGCCTGTATGCCAGGCTGCCCTACGACACAATCCGCGATTTCGAGCGTGTGTCACTGCTGGCGGATGCGCCGAACCTTCTGGTGGCGCACGCGTCGCTGCCGGTGAAAAGCGTCAAGGAGCTGATCTCCTACGCCAGAGCCAAGCCGAAATTTTTGACGTATGCCTCGTCGGGTGTAGGCACCACCAGCTATCTGTCGGGCGAGATCATGAAGGTGATGACGGGCATCGAGATCATCCACGTGCCGTACAAGGGAGCGGGCCTGTCGAATGCCGCCGCGATTGCCGGGCAGGTGCATTTTATTTTTTCCGCGCCGCATACCATGGTGCCGCATGTTAAAACTGAGCGGATGCGCGCGCTCGGCGTGTCATCATTGCGGCGCTTGCCGCTGATTCCCGACGTGCCGACGATAGCCGAATCCGGCTTGCCGGGCTTTGATGTCAGCAGCACCTACGGCGTTCTGGCGCCCGCAACAACGCCGCGAGCCATCATCAACAAAATAAACGCCGAAATCGTGCGCATCCTGCGGTTGCCCGAAATACGCGCCAATCTTGAAAGTCAGAGCTTCGATGTGGTGGCGAGCAGCCCCGAGGATTACGATCGCTTTGTCAGAACCGACATGGCGCGCTGGGCCAAGGCGCTGAAGCAGGCGGGGATCCAGCCGGAATAACAATCATGGTCTGTATAAAAATAATTTCAAAACAAATAGTTATATGAGCTATCGCGAATGAACGCTGCAAAATCCCTGCGTGACCTGCTCGCCGGCAAATCGCGCGGCGGTGAAAAAATGAGCGCGGCGCGCGCGTTGCGAACCGGGCTTGCGCTCGCGGCGTGTTGTGCCGGTAATCACGCGGCCGCGAACCCGAATTATCCCACCAGGCCGATACGCATCGTGGTGCCGTTCACGCCCGGCGGCTCCAACGATCTGGTGGGACGCGTGCTGTCGCAAAAATTTCACGAGGCATGGGGCCAACCGGTGATTATCGACAACCGCCCCGGCGGCGGCTCCACCATCGGCATGGAGCTGGTGACGCGCGCCGCGCCGGATGGTCACACCTTGCTGACCACCTCCGGCGGCATTGCCATCGTGGGTTCGTTGTATCAATTGTCGTTTAACCCGATCAAGGATTTGTCGCCGGTTATTTTGCTGGCGCAGATGCCGTATCTGCTGGCGGTGCATCCGGCGGTGCCGGCGAAATCCGCGCGCGACGTGGTGAGTCTTGCCAAGGCGCAACCCGGCAAGCTGATTTTTTCATCATCGGGCGCGGGGACCTCGGCGCATCTGGCGATGGAAATGTTTCGCCACATGACCAGCATCGAGTTGCTGCACGTGCCGTACAAGGGCGGCAATCCGGCGGTCACGGCGGTGATGGGCGGCGAAGTGCAGGGCACCTTTAACGTGATTACCGGTACGCTACCGTATGCGCGCAGCGGCAAATTGCGCGCGCTCGGCGTGAGCAGCGCCAAGCGCGCCGACGTTGCGCCGGATATACCCACTATCGCGGAATCGGGCGTGCCGGGTTATGAGGTGATCGCGTGGTACAACGTGTTCGCGCCGGCGCGCACCCCGCGCGGCGTGATCGACAAACTCAACAGCGAGATCAATCGCCAACTGCAAACAGCGGATGTGCGCGAACGCTTTCAGACACTGGGGGTGTCGCCGCTGGGCGGCACGCCGGAGGTGCTAGGCAAGTATCTGGAATTCGAGATTACGCGCTGGGCGAAGCTGATTAAGGAAACCGGCGTCAAGCTAAAGTAGAAAAAAAGTAACTGCTCAGCATGACGACAAAACCCGAAACCCTTTTTGCCACAGTGGACACAGAGAACACGAGAGCTTCGGTGCGCTTTCCCTCTGTGAACTCTGTGTTCTCTGTGGCGAATGTCTTTGAATTTGTCGTTTGGGCTGAGTGGTTACTAAAAAAGTTAATAAAAACAAATACTTACAATACTTTCTGCTCTGCAGGCATCCGCGGCGGCTTGGCCATCAAAAAGAACATCGCGCCCAGCAACGAAAACACCGCCAGCAGCGTAAAGCCCATGCGGTAGTTGCCTTGCCAGTCCGCAAACGCGCCGGCGAGTACGGGGCCGATGATATTGCCGATCACCGTGATCATCGTTGATAGCCCGAGGATCAGGCCGATGGAGCGGCGGCCGAAATAATCCGCGCGTATCGCCTGCATGAACGGGCCGCGCAGTCCCCAACCCACGCCGTGCAGCAGCAGCGAAAATGCCAGCACCACGGGGCCGGTGGCATAGGTGAGCAGCAGCAGTCCGCCAGTGTGCATCAGCATGCAGGTGGCGGCGACCTTGCGCTTGACGAATTTTTCACCAACAAACCAGCCGAGCACCACGCCCGCGCCTTGGCCCACCGTCACCAGTATAAAAAACAGCGAGGCCTGCGCGAGCGAATAGCCCAGTCCTTCCTTCATGTGCGTGATGGCATGCACGTTGATCGCCATCACCACCAGCAGCGAACACGCGTGGCCCAGCGACAACAACCAGAACGCGCTGGTGCGCAGCGCCTGGCGCGCGGTGAATGAAGACTCGGCGGGCGCCGCCGGCTCGCCGCTCACCACGGGTGCCGGCGGCAATCCGTCCATGGTCATGCCCTGATCCTCCGGGCGGCTGCGGATCATGCTTGCCAGGGGCCAGCCGATAAGTATGGAGATGACGCCTGAGCCGAACGCGGTCGGCCGCCAGCCGAATGACTGTATCGACCACGCCACCAGAAAAACAAACAGCCCGCCGAGCGCGCCGCCAAACTGCAACGCCGACAGCGCGCGCGTGCGGCGCTTTTCGAACCACTGGATGATTGCCACGCTCACCAGCAGGTTGCTGAACATGCTGGAGCCCAGCGCGATGACCGCGAATGCGGCATAAAAGCCGAGCAGAGTTTCGATCCGGCTCAACAGCATAAAGCCGATGCCGAAAGCGACCACGCCGAAGCGCACCATGCCCTGCGAGCCGAAGCGGTCCACCATCCAGCCGAGTATCGGGCCGAGAATGGCAACCTCGGTGGATTTCATCGCGGCGGCGGCAGAGAGCGCGGTTTTGCTCCAGCCGCGCTCTTCGACCAGCACCGCGACGTAGACGCCGAACGCCTGATTCAGCAGCACCGCCTGCATAAATTGCAGTGCGCCGCCGGCGCCTACCACGCGCCAACCGTAGAAAATTTTCTTCATGAGATGTGGCGAGGATAACGCAGGTGGTGCGATGGCGCATCACCTGTGGCATAGTCTGCGAGCGAGGATAAAGAGGAGGAGCCGATGCGCAGCGGACAAAATACGGACAGCTTGCCGGCGAGGGCGAGGCGTAACGCCGGGAGATCCCTGGTGTTCGCGCTATCAATGTGCCTGTGCATGAGTCTGGCGTTTGCTGCCCAGTTTCCGCACAAACCGGTGCGCCTGATCACGCCGTATCCGCCGGGCGGCGGTACCGATGCGGTGGCGCGGCCTGTCGCGGCGAGTTTTTCCAAAGCCTGGGGCCAGCCTATCGTGGTGGACAATCGCGGCAGCGGCGGCGGCGTGGTGGCTGCGCAAATGGTGGCCAATGCGCCGCCCGACGGCTACACCCTGTTTCTATCGACCGGTGCGGTGATGGTGAGTGCTCCGCTCATCATGGGAACGGCACCGTTCGATGCGTACCGGGATTTTGCGCCGGTGGGGCTGTCGGCATTGCTGCCCGCGTTTCTGGTGACGCAGGCCTCGCAGCCGGCGAACTCGGTGCCGGACCTGATTGCGCTGGCGCGCGGCAATCCCGGCAAGCTCGCTTTTTCGTCCAGTGGCACTGGCGGCGGGCATCACTTCGCCGTCGAGATGCTCAAATCCATGGCCGGCGTTGATGTGATTCACGTGCCGTACAAGGGCGGCGGCCCTGCCATCGTGGCCTTGCTCGGCGGCGAAGTGCAGTTTAATTTCGGCAATCTGCCGGGCGCGCGCCCCCACTTAAGCAGCGGCAGACTCAAGGTGATTGCGGTGGCGAGCGCCAAGCGCTCATCGCTGATGCCGCAGGTGCCGACCATGATGGAATCAGGGCTGCCGGATTTTGAATACACCACGTGGTATGGCTTTTTTCTCCCGGCGCGCACGCCGCGCGCCACGGTTGATTTTATCAATGCCGAGTTGCGCCGCGCGCTGGCGGATCGCGGCATCGCCGAGCCGCTATCGTTGCAAGGCGCCGAGGCCACGCCATCTTCACCGGAAGAACTCACCCGTGTCATGCGCGATGAGCAGGTGCGCTGGACAAAAGTCATCAAAACGCAGAAGCTGAAGTTCTGACACGATCCATCACGCACGGGAATTCCAATGATCTTTCGTCAATTATTCGATCCGCAATCCTCCACCTACAGCTACCTGCTGGGCGACGAACGTACAAGAGAAGCAGTATTGATCGACCCGGTGTTCGAGCAGGCGCGCCGCGACCGCGCGTTGATTGACGAACTGGGGCTGAAGCTGCTGTACACGCTGGAGACGCATGTGCATGCCGATCATGTGACGGGTGCATCGCTGCTTAAACAGAGTCTCGGCAGCCGTATCGCCATCGCTGGGGCGAGCGGCGCCACGGGCGCCGATCTCGCGCTGGCGCATGGCACGCGCGTGCCCTTCGGCTCGCGCTATCTTGAGGCGCGCGAAACGCCGGGCCACACCAACGGCTGCATGACCTTTGTTCTCGACGACGAATCCATGGCGTTTACCGGCGATGCCTTGCTTATCCGCGGCTGCGGACGCACCGATTTTCAGCAGGGCAGCGCGCGTACGCTGTACCGCTCGGTGCATAGCCAGATTTTTACGCTGCCGCCCAATTGCCTCTTGTATCCCTGTCACGATTATCGCGGGCTGACCGTGACCAGCGTGGACGAAGAGCGGCGGCTCAACCCGCGCTTGGGCAGCGGTATCGGTGAGGCGGATTTCACCGGCTACATGAACAACCTCGGCCTGCCGCATCCCAAACAGATCGACGTTGCAGTGCCGGCCAATTTGAAGTGCGGGCAAGTCGCCGATGCGCCGGCGCACGTCGTGGAGCCGGCGTGGGGGCCGCTGACGTTCACCTTTGCCGGCATATGGGAGATTTATCCGAACACACTCGAAGAGATCGCCGGCACGGTGCAGATCGTCGATGTGCGCGAGGAAACGGAATTCAGCGGCCCGCTGGGGCATATCAAGGGCGCAACACTCATTCCTCTCGGTGAACTTGCCGCACGTGCCAGTGCGCTTGCGAAGGAAAGGCCCATCGTTTCGGTGTGCCGCTCCGGCGCGCGCTCCGCGCAGGCGTGCGTGATTTTGCAGCGCGCGGGGTTTGTCGATGTGGCGAATCTGGCGGGCGGCATGCTGCGCTGGCGCGCGGAAGGGTTTGCGGTGGAGGGCGGGCGGCTTTAGGGCAGTTCACATCGACCCAGAGGATTGATCTTCGCAGGAAACCATGCGCTCCAACCTGTTCCGTGCGGTGTTGACGATGATGATGGCCGTCGCGCCTGCTGCCGCCACGGCGCAGGCGTATCCCGTCAAACCGGTGCGTATGATCGTGCCGTTCACGCCGGGCCTTCGGATATCTTGGGTCGCGCACTGGGACAAAGCGTCGCCGAGCGGCTGGCCCAGCCGATCGTGATCGACAATCGCGGTGGCGGGGGCGGCAACATCGGCGCCGAGCTGGCGGCGCGCTCCGCACCGGACGGGTATACGATTTTTCTCGGCACGCCGGGCATACTGATCGCCAATCCGGCCATGGGCAAAGTGCCGTTCGACACGCTGCGCGATTTTGAACCGGTAACGCTGGCCGCCTACATGACCAGCATCATGGTGCTGCATCCGTCGGTGCCGGCGCGCACGCTGAAGGAATTCATCGACTACGCGCGCGCCCGTCCCGGACAACTGACCTATGGCTCGTCGGGCAACGGCTCGGCCAGTCATCTGGGCACGGAGCTTTTCAAGCGCGCCTTTCGTCTGGAGATCACGCACGTGCCCTAC
>VFLF01000615.1 GCA_009885185.1 Nitrosomonadales bacterium
CAGCTCGCGCGTGTCGCGCGCCGGATCGAGGGTGACGAAGATCGGCTGCACCACCTCGCCGGCCTTGCCGAGCGACTTCACCGCGTGCCCTATGGCGAGCAAGTCCGTTGGACACACATCCGGGCAAAAGGTGAAACCGAAGTAAAGCAGCACGATCTTACCGCGAAAATCTGCAAGGCTGACACGCTTGCCGTGCTGATTGGTGAGCGTAAACGGCACGCCGACTGCCGCTTTGCCCGACATCAGCTCGTTCATCAACTGCGCTGCCCGCGCGCGTGGTTCTTCCGGCTGTGCGGGCGCCTGTACTGCCCACAGCGCAGCGCCCAGCGTGACTGCCGCCCGCAGCATCGTCATGCGCCGAAGGTGTACTCCGTGCCGGTCGTCGAGGTAATCACGCGGTCGGCCACTTCCGTGCGCAACAGCGCAAGCAGGCCGGGGCCGGAACAATGCATTGGAATAATCACGTCCGGATCAAGGGTTTTGATTTCCGCCATCGTCTGGCGCAGGTAATCTTCGGTCGCCGGGAACAGGTGAAAGCCACCCAGCGCCGCGTGTACCTTCTTCACGCCGGAAACTTCCATCGCCTGGCGCACGGTGTTGACAATGCCTGCATGGCCGCAGGACGAAATCACCACCAGCCCGCGGTCCTTCACATTGAAGCAGGTGCCGTGTTCGTGCAGGTGTTCATCTTGAATCGCTTTGCCCCCGGCCTTGGCATTGGCGGCGGGGATATCGCAGCCCACGCCCTTAGTCTTGAAATATTCGACCAGCGTGTTCGGCAGCACGCGCTCGGAACTGCGCCGCGCGATCGTGCCAGTGGAAAAAGCGTGTCCCTGTATGATCGTCGGCTGCTCGCACGACACCACACGGATGCGATGCTTTTCCAGATCACGGCGATCCAGCACGCCCCAGTCGCTAAAATGGCCGGGTGCGCCGCTGGCGGTTTTGCGGTTGCAGAAGTTGTCTTCGCCGCCGACATACAGCACAAGATCATTCGGCAGGCTGCTGCGGAATTTTTCAAGATAACCGAGCAGCCCGCCGAAATGGTCATAGTGGCCGTGGCTCATGATAAGGCCCTGCATTTTCGTGCCGTCGATGCCCATCATTTCCATGTTGTTCATCAGCGTGTTCGGCGTGTAGCCGAAGTCGAGCAGCAGGTTGCGCGCGTCGGCGCCGACGCGCGATTCCAGCGCGAGCGACAGACCCCATTCACTGTGCAGCGTCTTGCGAAAATCCGTGGTGGATACAATCGGCGTGCGGCGGATTTTTATCCACTTTGATGTTCCCGCCCGCGGGGTGTCGTAGCTGCTGTCGGTGATGACGCGGACGGTGAGACTGTCCACGGTGGGAACGTTGAGCCTGGACGTTTGTGCGGTGGCGCTTTGCGCAAGCCCCATTTGTGCGATGACGGCGGCGGACCCTAGCACGAACTGACGGCGATTCAGTTGAATGGTCATGGCGAACTCCTCTGGTGGGAAGGCGGCGCACGGCGCGCCGTGTGTCAAACATTATAGAGCGTAGTTCAGGATGTGGCACGCCGCCGTGTCATGCAAAAAAACACCTTCCCTATAAGCGATTTCGGCTACTATTTCCGCCGCGTTTTTCTTTTACCCTTCCCCCCCGTCTGGTAGACGTTCGTTCCTCCCCTTCATTTTTACTTCAGGAGTAGTCATGGCTCAAGCCCCCATTGCCCCCGGCACCAATGCATCGCAAACGCTTTCCTACAATTTTAAATTGCTGTCGCACCACACGCTGGATGGATTCGGTGGTGTGGGCGAGGGCATGGGCATGCAAAAAACCAAGGATGGCCGCCGCATTATGTGGCTGGGGCACGAGGCCGCGCCGAAAAACTTCACTGCGGTGGATGTGACCGACCCGTTAAAGCCGCGTGTGATCGTGCAGACCGAATTGCCGCATCACAAGATGCGTTCGAACTCGCTCGAAGTGTGCGGCGACCGCTTGTATGTCGCACATCAAATTCGCGGCGATTTCGGCATGACGCCGGCAGGCTTTGACATCTGGGACATCAGCACGCCTGAGAAGCCGGTGAAAATTTCGCACTTCGACGCCAGCGGCCCGAAGTCGCTGGGCGTGCATTGCGTGTGGTGCGTGGACAACGAGTATGTGCATATCTCGTCGGGCGCGGCTGACTTCACGCCGCGCAACGACAAGGATTACCAGTTCTACCGCATCATCGATGTGAAAAATCCTTCCAAGCCGGTGGAGGTGGGCCGTTGGTGGTACCCCGGTCAGCGCGATACCGACAAAGAGCCGCCGTTAAAGCGCCACCCCAAATTCGACAGCGGCTACCGTCCGCACAACACGCAGTGGTATCCCGAGCGTCCGGACCGCGCGTATCTTGGCTACCTCGACGGCGGCATTGTCATTCTGGATATCAAGGACAAATCCAATCCGAAACTGGTATCGACGTACAACTACTCGCCGCCGATGAACGGCTTTACGCACACGGCGATGCCGCTGTTTTCAAAAGACCTGCTGATCGTCACCGACGAATGCACGCAGGACGACGGCAAGGATTGGCCGAAGATGACCTGGGTGGTGAACATGGCCGACGAGAAAAACCTCGTGCCCATCTCCACTTTCCCGTTGCCGCCGATTGAAGTGTTCGCCAAGCGCGGCGGCCGTTTCGGCTCGCACAACGTGTATGAAAACTATCCGCTGGATGTGGCGTGGCGCTCGGACAACATCATCCTTGCCACCTTCTTTAACGGCGGCTTGCGTGTTTACGACGTGAAGAATCCGTATCAACCGCAGGAAGTCGCCTACTTCGTGCCGGGCGCGCCGGCGCTGTCACCCAAGGGCTCGGTGCAGATCAACGACGTGTATGTCGATGATCGCGGGCTGGTTTACACCGTCGATCGCTTCACCGGCGGTTTGTATATTCTGGAAATGAATATCTGATTTTGTAGTGAAACCCATCATCATCGGTCCGACTTGCCGATTGTGATGGGTTGCGCTGCGCTCCACCCATCCTACGACGACTGCCGCAGAGTTCAGTGGTTCAGTAACAACCGTAGCGTGCGCTGTGCGCACG
>VFLF01000652.1 GCA_009885185.1 Nitrosomonadales bacterium
CGGAGGTCGATCCCGATTGGGACATTTCGGCACAGATCGCACCGGACTACCAGGCCGATCAGCGCATCAGTTGGTGATTACGTGAAGCGTGGCTGAGGACTGCCTTGGGGTGGGCCTGCGCCTGTGGCGGGCGTTACAACCCAAGCAGGGCGCCCGGGCGGCACATGTGGTGAGCGGGCTTGCCAAACTTGGCATCACCGTGCGCGAAACTTGTGTTCTTATGACGGCACCAAGGTGCGATACTTGCGCTGATGCGGTTGAATTTCCTATCCGTTTTATCTGTTATCCGTTAAAGTGGTTTTCATTCGAAGTTAATTTTTTACGGACGATGCAACTATGATGATTCGACATATCCGGTTTGGCTTGGCATTCCTTGCTGCTGCAATGGGGCTTGCCCTACCTGCGCACGCCCAAGACTATCCAAGCAAGCTGATCAAATTGGTCAGCCCCTACGCGCCAGGAGGCTCAACGGACGTGGCCTTGAACCTTCTCAAGGAAAGGTTGATGACAAAATGGGGGCAGCCAGTTGTCATCGAATACCGCCCGGGGGCATCAGGTAATATTGGTACGGAAATGGTGTTTCGATCCCCTCCCGATGGCTACACGCTTCTGCTCACCCCCTCATCGCCTCTCGCTGCTAACAAGTACCTTTTTACCAAGCTGCGCTTTGATCCACACGCGTTTACGCCCATCTCCTTGATCGTCGAGAGCCCCAACGTACTTGTCGTTAACCCCAAGCTGCCCATAGAAACCTTGCAGCAATTGATTAACTTTGCAAAAGCTAATCCCGGGCGGCTGAACTACGCTATCACGGGCAACGGGAGTGCCAACCACCTCGCGGGCGAATTGTTCCAATTGATGGCCGAGGTACAGCTCACTAAGATTCCCTACAATGGCGTCGGTCCTACTATTGTGGCTTTATTGGGAGGGCAGGTGGATATGATGTTTATGGTCATGGGCGCTGCAATGCCGCATATTCGAGCCGGTAAACTGCGTGCGCTTGCAGTGGCTGGTGAAAAGCGAAGTCCTTTATTGCCCGCCGTCCCTACTGTGTCCGAGGTGCTGCCAGGATTTGTTTCGATGTCCACGAGCGGCATCGTCGCGCCACCCATGACGCCGCCTGCGATCGTGAACAAGCTATCTGTCGCAATCGCTGAAATAATGAGGGAGCCCGAAATCGTGCAGCGATTTCTCGACCTGAGTTCAGTGGCGGTTGGCAGCACCCCGGCTGAATACGCGCTAAACCTGAAGCAGGAGAGTGACCACGCGGAAAAAGTGATTCGCCGAATCGGTATAACGTTGGATTAAAAGAATAAAACTCTCATGAGCGAACCGATTTGGAACAAATTTCTGACCGAGCGCGACAAGCAAGTATTCGCCGCCAGCGGCTTTGGCGCGCGCCAAGGCTTCGGCCGACGGCCGGTCCTTCTCATCGTCGACGTCAGCTACAACTTCTGTGGTGACAAGCCTGAACCGATCCTTGAGTCCATCAAGCGCTGGCGCAATTCCTGCGGTGAAGATGCGTGGGGAGGTGTGAAGGCAATCCAGCGGCTCCTCGCAACTGGACGGGCCAAGGATCTGCCGGTGATCTATACAACGGGTGTTCGCCGACCAGACAACTGGGATGCCGGAGCCGGGGCTTGGAAGAACCGCCGCAGCCGTGAGCGCGTAAGCACTCAAGGGACGAATGTGGATGGCGATACCATTGTGGCAGAGATCGCTCCCGAGCGGCACGACATCGTGATTTACAAGCAAAAACCCAGTGCGTTTCATGCTACCCCGCTAGGGAACTACCTCACCTTGCTAGGCGCTGATAGCCTGATCGTAGCTGGCACCAGCACTAGTGGGTGCGTGCGCGCAACCGTAGTCGACGCATTCTCACACAACTATCGCGTCACGGTAGTCGAGGAGGGATGCTTCGATCGCGCGCAAGCAAGTCATGCGATGGCCCTTTGTGATCTCCATGCGAAATATGCTGACGTGGTAAAACTGAACGAGATCACCGCATTCATCGACACGCTCCCAAAGGGCATGTTTGAATTGCCACCAGCTTGAGGCAGCAAGAATCAAGAAGGAACAAGCCATTTTCCGGTAACCGAATATTTGGCCCACGTATCGCACCTTTCGGCGTCCCCAATAGA
>VFLF01000694.1 GCA_009885185.1 Nitrosomonadales bacterium
CCACGCGCGGCACGTCATCGATGTTACCCACGCCCTGCCCCGCGCCCCAGATTTCCGTCCAGGTTTTCGGACGCTCTTCGCGGTTGCGGTATAGTCCCGGCGCTTCATTCATCGGCAAGTTGTTGGGGTCCAGACCCGCGTTGCGTATACTGCCAGCGAGATAGCTGCCATGCACACCTGAAAACAGCGGCGTGTACACAATATCGCCAGAATCGGAATTGACGATCATCTGTTTGTAGCCCTCTTTCGCCAGCGACTCCTGCGTGGCTATAAAGCGCGTGCCCAGATACGCCAGATCGCAGCCCATCGCCTCAGCGGCGAGTATGCCGGAGCCGCTGGTGATCGCGCCCGACAGCACCAGCGGGCCTTGGTGAATGCGCCGTAGTTCATTCACCAGCGCAAACGGATTTAGCGTGCCCGCGTGTCCGCCCGCGCCGCCGCACACCGCGATCAGGCCATCGACGCTGGCTTCGAGCGCCTTTTCGGCGTGGCGCACTTTGATGACATCATGAAACACCAGGCCGCCGTAGGCATGCACGCGCGGCGCGATCGCCGTCGGTGCGCTCAGCGACGTAATCACAATCGGCACTTTGTGCGCAAGCACCACTTCCGTGTCTTCGTCGAGCCGCTTGTTGGCTTTGTTGAGGATCAGATTCACCGCGAACGGCGCGACTTTTTTTGTCGGGTTGTCGCGCGCGTATTGCGCGAGCTCGGTCTCGATGCGCGTCAGCCACTTGTCGAGTTCGTCCTGCGGGCGCGCGTTCAGCGCGGGGAAGGAGCCGATGATGCCGGCCTTGCATTGCTCGATCACCAACTCAGGTCCGGACACCACGAACATCGGTGCGGCCAACACCGGAAGACGCAAACCTTGACGCATACCCTCTGGGAGACTCATGTGCAACCCTTTGTTTATAAACATTTATTCCTAACGTTGCGACGCTGAAATTTTTGCCGCACGCGTTCCGTCAGGCTTTCCAGAAACGCCACCACGTCGCTGATTTCCTGTTCGCTTAATTTCAACGGCTGAAGCACCGTATCGACCGGCACCGCTTCGGCCATCACGTCACCGGCGTAGATGTGCGCCACGTGCAACTGGGTGACATCGATTTCGGAATAATGCTTCACCACATCACGCAGTGTGGCGCGCTGACCATTATGCATGTAGGGCGCGGTGAGCGCGACATTGCGCAAACCTGGCGTCTTGAACTGCTCGAACGTCTGCGGCAGCAGATCGACAAAGCGCGTGGATTGCCCGGTGGCTCTTACCTTGTCATCGTTGTAGGTGCCCAGCAGATTAAAGCGGCTAGCACGCAGCATCTTGATGCCCTGATAACGGCCCCAGTCGATGCCGCCGGATTTTTTCAAGATGGGAATGCCGATTTCGTGAAACTCGCCGTTGGTGAATTGCGGGCCAAAGTGACACAGGCTGCAATTGCCCTTGCCCATGAAAATACGCGCGCCGCGCCGCGCGTTCTCCGGATACGTCGCGGCCGCCTTCCAGTCGTTGCGCGCCACGGCGTCGCGAAAATCATCGAACGGCGCGCGCCCCGTGACCAGCGTTTCCTGAAACGCGGCCAGCGCCTTGCCGATGTCGATCATCAGCGTTTCGTCATCGGTCGCGGGCGCCTGGCCGAATGCCTTGCGATAGCCGCAGGCAAGGTCAGCGTGGTTGCGCACCGTTTGCGCGACCTGGCGTTCGCTGGCACCCATCTCTTTCGGATCCAGCAAGGGCCGCACGCTCTGCGACCACAGATTGTCATGCGCGCCGTCCCAGCCAAACCAGCGGTAATGGCGCACATTCATTACACTCGGTGTATTGCGATCCGCTTCGCCCAGCGCCACGCCGAGTTTGCGTCCATCGGCCCAGTTTTTTTCCGGCACGTGACAGCTCGCGCACGACACCGTGCCCGTGCCCGACAAGCGCAGATCAAAAAATAGCTGCTCGCCAAACACCACCGTCTCGGCCTTGCCCGACACGCGGTTGCTGGCGTCGCGCGTCCACGGCGCGGGCCACGGGCCATGCCGCAGAATCAGGCGGATTTCCTCGGCGTTAAGCCCAAGCGGATTGCCGGCGTAACCACTCTGGGCGATCACCGCCAGAGGCACGCACACTGCCGCAAGCACGGCAATCACTCGGAGTTTGAACATGCAAATCGGTATCAGCGTTGTAAAAAGCAGAGTTGGATTATCCCATCAAATCGGCGAAAATCAGCCTTCACCCAAAGGCCAGCGAACACCATGAGCAAGGAATATAACCCGCAGTTCAAGCCCCCCGCGGAGCGCAGCGTCGATGCGCTGTGGTTCACCTTTCATCAGGGCCGCGTGCTGGTGCGCATGAGTGGCGACGTGCCGTCGTTGTTCACCTGCGCGCATCCGAATCATCACGGCCTGGAAATCCTGCAGGAACATTATCTCGGCACCTACGGCGGTGAACATTGTTATGCGGCTGAACTCGCCGAAAATCAGATCGCTCCGAACGGTCACGCGATGCTCGGTCTGCGTGATCTGCTGGGCCACGTGGATGACACACTCGCGGGCATCTCCGGTCGTGCGTTTCAGATACTCGAATGGAATCGCAATCACCGCTACTGCGGACGCTGCGGCAATGAGACCGTGCCGCGCGACAATGAACGCGCGCGCACCTGCGTGCCGTGCAAACGCACCAGCTATCCGCCGGTGGCGCCGGCGATCATGATATTGATTACCCATGGGCGCAAACTGCTGCTCGCGCGCAAGGTGGGTTGGGGCAACACGCGTTACTCCGCCCTGGCGGGGTTTGTCGAGCCGGGCGAAACCCTCGAATCCACTGTGATTCGCGAAACACGCGAGGAGGTCGGCGTCGAAATCAAAAACATCCGCTACTTCGGCAGCCAGCCGTGGCCTTTCCCGAACAATCTGATGATCGCGTTTACCGCCGAATACGCGGGTGGTCCGGTCACGCCGGATGGCGTTGAAATCGAGGAAGCCGCGTTTTTCGACGCGGATGAATTGCCCAACCTGCCGCCGGGCATCAGCATTTCGCGACGCATGATTAACACGGTCGCCGCCGAACTCCGAAAACTCCCGAAATCATCATGAACGCCCTTCAGCAAACCAAACAACTCGGCCAGAGCCTGTGGCTCGACAACCTGTCGCGCACCCTGATGCAGGAAGGTGACCTGCACCGTTTAATCACCGATGACGGCATCAGCGGCGTCACGTCTAACCCGGCGATTTTTTTCAACGCCATCAGCAAAAGCCCTTACTACAAAGATGACGTGACGCGTCTCAAAGCGTTGAACACGGCCGCCGAACCGCTCTACGAAGCGCTGGTCATCCCCGACATCCAAGCCGCCTGCGATCTGATGCGCCCGGAGTACGAACGCACCCAGGGCCGCGATGGCTACGTCAGCCTCGAAGTGTCGCCCGCGCTGGCGCACGACGCCGCGGGCACGGTGGCGGCGGGCCTGCGCCTGAAAGCCGCGGTGAACCGCAAAAATCTGCTGATTAAAGTCCCCGCGACACCCGCGGGTTTGAAAGCCATCGAGGAACTCATCGCACAAGGCTGCTCAGTCAACGTCACGCTGATGTTCTCGCTGGCGCATGTGAACGGCGTCGCGCAGGCCTATGTGCGCGGCCTGCAACGGCTGGTGGAGAGCGGCGGCGATCCGCGTGCGGTGAAATCGGTGGCAAGTTTGTTTCTCTCGCGCGTCGATACGCTGGTGGATAAACAACTGGACGGCATCGGCGGCGACGCACTTCCGTTGCGCGGCAAGGCCGGCATCGCACTGGCAAAACTCGCCTACCGCGAATACCAGAACACCTTCAAGTCCGAAGCCTTTGCAAAATTAGCCGCGCGCGGCGCACAACCGCAATTCATGCTGTGGGCCAGCACCGGC
>VFLF01000639.1 GCA_009885185.1 Nitrosomonadales bacterium
ATCAGCGACACCGCCCGCTTCATCACCGCATTGCTGGCGGAAAGCGAAAAGCTGCCCATGGCCAGCACAGCGGTTGCCAACGCGCCGCTGGTGCACGGCCCGCCGCCGGACACTACCGCGCTGGCGTCCGCACTCGCTGACGCACTGGCCGAAAGTGGCATGTTCTACGAGTCACACCAGGCGCAGTGGGTGGCCGGCACGCGCCCGCTGGCAGCACTGATGAACGAACCGCAGGCGCGCATTCCAAACACAACGCCCACACCCGCCGCCGTTGTACAGGACGCGTCCGGTGAACCCGGCCAACCCTTGGCGGCGCCAGCGTCCCCGCTGGAAAACATGCCGGTCCATCGAGACGCGCTGCCGATCGTGCGACAACAGCTTGAAACGCTGGAAACCCGTCACCTGCTTTGGCACGGGCTGGTATGGCAGGATCAGACTGTCACCTGGCGTATCGAAGAACCGTCGGCGGATGATGACGCCAACGCATCCGTCGAACCGCTGTGGCGCACCCACATTGCACTCACGCTGTCCCGGCTGGGCGAGATCAGCGCCACCGCACACCTTACCCATGACACCGCCTGCATCGCAATCCACGCCGCCACGCCGGAAACGGCGGCGGTACTCGCCGCACACCGCGCGACACTTCATCGGTTGCTGTATCAGGCGGGATTGCGCAACATTCACCTTACCATCGACGCCGATGAAGTGCGCTGAACTACGCCTCGGCTTGCCCGCCGCACCTTACCCAACCTCGCCCGCGGATGCCGGAGAAAAGCGTCTGACCGCCGAAGCCATTCTGCAACGTGCAAGCGACGCGGGAATTTACGCACACCAATCGCCGGAGCTGATCGCCCTGCTGATGGGCGTCGATCTGGACAAACGCATTCCGCAGCCGCTCTACCTGTGCGTCTCCGGGCTGCTGGTCTGGCTGCATAGCGTTGACAGCCCCCGCGACCCTACGCCGGCACCGGACGCTCCCGCCATTGCCCCGCCGCCTTAGCATGAAACAAGCGCGGGTTTCCGGCGCTTTTCAGAAGCCACGCGCCGCGGTGCGGCACTTACACTGTCGCCAACCTGCCTATCCTGGATGAAACCGATATGCCCGACGCCGCCGCTGTTGCCGTCAAAATGGAACTCGCCGCCGAGGAACAGGACAACCCGTTCCTGGTGGAATCCCGTCTTGAAATCGCGCATATATTGAGCGCCCTCATGCGTGAGGCGGCGTTGATCACGGTCAATGTCGATGCCCATGATTTTTTTCTCACCTCCGTGGTAGCGGTGGACAGCGACGGCGGCTGCGTGTATCTCGAACGCGGGCGCGGCAAAACGCGGCCTGCCCATGAACTGAATAACCGCAGGCTCAGCTACAACACGACACTGGATAAGGTGAAAATCCGTTTTACCTGCACCGGTATCGAAGCCGTATCCTATGCGGGCAACGAAGCCTATCGGATTCCCCTGCCCATGGAACTCACGCGCATACAGCGCCGCGAATTCTATCGTGTACCCACGCCACTGGTTACGCCAGTCAAGTGCCGCTTATCCGCTGACGAAAACACCACCGATACCATCGTGGAACTCAATCTCTGTGACATCAGTTGCGGTGGCATCTCGGTACAGGCGCCACCCGTGCTGTTCACGCCGGAGCTGGGTTCGCACTACGCCTGCACCCTGCTGCTGCCCGATACATCCGGCCTGCGCGTGCTGGTGCAGGCGCGCAACGCGCAGATGGTAACCATGCGCAACGGCAAAATTGTCCAGCGTTCAGGATTCTCCTATGTGAAGCCGGCGGCCAACACGCTGGCCGGGATTCAGCGGTACATCCTGGCGCTTGAACGTCAACGCAGAACGCGCGGCATGTAGCCTGTTCTGACGTCAGCGCACCGACAACGTCAGAGGCAATGCTGCGGCAGACAAAGTCTCACTGACCCGCATCCGCCGCCAAATCGACGGCTACGAGACGGGCGTCGCGAAATTCGACAACGATCCCTTCGACATGCCGTGATGACCTGCGCGCGGCGTTGACGCGGGCGAGCAGTACTTGCGAACTTATCGGCTTGGACATGAAGTCGTCCGCACCCGCTTCGATCGCGGCAACAAGGTCGCTTTCTTTGCCGTGGCCGGTGTACATAATCAAGTACAACCCTCTACCCATGCGCGTGGCGCGCAGCGCGCGGCAAAGGTCTATGCCGTTCATACCCGGCATATCCCAGTCGGTAATCACCAGTTCCGGCCGCCGGGATGAAATTACTGCCAGCGCGTCGCTCCCGCTTGCCACCGCAAGAACGCGGTGTCCAGCACCCTCCAGCACATGGCGCACAAGATCACGGTCGTCTTCGCTGTCGTCCACGAGCAGGATGTCCAGCGGGCGGTGCGCGCCGCCGGTATTCTCTGGCGGACTCTCGTAATCTCGATAGTCGGTTACTGCAACGGCTGGCGCCGGAAGATCAAGCAATGGCGTCCACGCGGAGGCCTCGCGCAGCATATCAGCGGCAAGCACGTTCAGCGCGTCGGTATCCAGGGCAAGGCGGGCAGCGGCATCCAGCGCCACTTGCTTCCATGCGGGCGCCGCGCCCGCCCCGACTGCCTGTGCCAACGCTTGCGCGAGGACCATTATCCACGCCTTACGCACGGCGACCGCATCCTCCACGTCCGCCCCGCGGGCAACTGCATGAAACACGCTTACCGCGCGCACCAGCGCTTCGGGCAAGTTCCAATGCTCCAGGAGTGCAACGCCCAGTTCCGTATGATCGGCGCCGAATCGCTCGCGTTCAAGGTGGCTCAGGCTCGCGCCGTCATTGCCCGCGCGCACGAGCAACTCTGCATAGTCCCGCGGATGCGCGGTGGCGAGCGCGAGCCGGCCAATATCGGCGAGCAAACCGCACACAAACGCTTCCTGCGGATCGAACCCACCCACACGCGAGGCGATGGCCTGGGCGGATAAGCCGCGCAGCAGGGATTCCGTCCAAAAGGTCGGGTAATCGAAAACCGTGCAATAACCACTGCGATAGTCATTGACGAGAGAGAATCCGAGCGCGATCTCGCGTGTCGCGGAAAATCCGAGGCGAAGCACCGCTTCCCCCAACGAGCCTGTTCGTGGCGTCCGGCCGCCATTCAGCCGATTCGCGGCATGGATCAATCGCCCGGCCAATGCCGGATCGGCCTGCAAGACTCTCACCACCTCCTTGACGGTTGTGTTTTCCCGCTGCGCAAGTCGCATCAGTTCCAGCGCAACGCCACGCGGCGAGGGCAGTGTGTGCAGCCTGGCAATAACGTCAGCAATCGCACTCATTCTGTGTATGCCTCCAGGCTATTATGACCTGGGTCGCGGCCATCTTCGGCAACGCGCAGCTGGTCGTATTCGTTTTTACCTACAGTGTGATCCATCGCATCGATCTCTCTTAGGGCGCAGCCGGTTATATGCGGTGGCGCACACCGCCGGCGCGCAGGAGTCCCAGCACGCGTTCCGCGATGCCGCCCAACGGTAATACCTCATCGACGCCGCCCGCGGCGATGGCCTCTTTGGGCATGCCAAACACCACGCACGAAGCTTCATCCTGCGCCACATTGAACGCACCGGCACGCTTCATCTCCATCATCGCAGTAGCGCCGTCCTTGCCCATGCCGGTGAGTATGATGCCGATGGCGTTGGCGCCCACGCATTGCGCCGCCGATTTAAATAACACTTCGACCGATGGGCGGTGGCGATTCACCGGCTCGCCGTCGGACAGCGCGGTCACGTAGTTTGCGCCGCTCTTGCGCACC
>VFLF01000711.1 GCA_009885185.1 Nitrosomonadales bacterium
AATTCCTCGTTCAGCCATTTGCGCATTTCCGCCGAGCCCTTGAACTCAATGATCCATTGATTCTGTTCGGCATACTGCTTGAGTTCCTCGCTCTGCGCGGTTCTGCGCACAATGTCTTCCCAGTAGGCGATCTGTGCCGGCGTGATGCCCTTGGGCGCCATGATGCCTTTCCATGATCCCGAACTTGTGTATCCGAGTTCCTGCCACGTCGGCACTTGCGCCAGCGCGCCGCCCAGCCGCTTGGTTGAACTGACCGCGAGGCCGCGCATTTTGCCTGAGGTGATGTGCGGCACGCTGGTCGACACCGAGGTCACCAGCAGATCGGCGTGTCCGCCCAGCACTGCGGTCACGGTTTCGCCGCCGCCCTTGAACGCCGGCATGCGCACGCCCTTTAACGTAATGCCGGCCTTCAACAGCGGCATGCCGATCGACACGCGGTGCCCGCTGCTGGTGAGCGCGATGGACAGCGCACCGGAATTTTTGCGCAGCGCCTCCACCACATCGCGCCCGGTTTTCAGCGGCGAATCCGCGCGCGTCACCGCAATCATCGGTTCCGTGATCAGGTAAGCTATGGGCGTCACGTCGTTGTGCGTGAGCTGCGCGCGACCGTCAATCTGGTTCACCAGCATCGGCGTGGACACCAACCCCAGCGTGTGCGCATCGCCCGCGCGCTGCGCCACGTAGGTATAGGCGACGTTGTGTTCGCCGCCGCTGCGGTTGACGACGGTAGTCGATACCGGCAGCAGATTCATGTCAGTCCACACCTTCTGGATGGTGCGGCCCGCGATATCGTTAGAACCGCCCGGCGATGCCGGCAGGATCAGTTCGACATTGCGATCAGGCTTCCAGCCTTGCGCGTATGCGCCGGTGCCAACGAAAGCGAGCGCGAGCAGGGGCAGTACGGCATGCATTTTGGCGGGTTTCATAGGAGCCTCCATGGGTCAGGATAAAAGTCGGAACCGATGCACGCGCCGGCCCCAGTTGGTTTCGGCCACATACAGATTGCCACGTTTATCGACGGCAAGGCTGTGGCCGTGAGTGAAATCACCCAGTTGATGTCCGGGTCGGCCGAAGCTCGACAGAATTTCTCCGCTGGCGTGATCGAGGATATGCACCTGCTCATTGCGACCGTTCATCACGTAGAGATATTTCTGGTCGTGGTCGGGCGAAAACGCGGTCCACCACGCCGTGCCGCGTTTATCGGGCAGCGTCTTTGTTCCGGTGCGCACCCAGATGTTGCGCTGGAAATGCCCCATCTTGTCGAATACCTGCACGCGGTCGCCTTGACGGTCGCCAACGTACACCAGGCCTTGTTTGCTGATCTCGACGCTATGCACCACCTCGGCGAACACGCCGCCGACGCCGGATTCCATTTCCGCCGGCGTTGCCTGTCTGCCCCACTGACGCAGAAATTTTCCGTTTTTGTCGAACACCACCACACGCCGGTTGCCGTAACCATCGGCGAAATACACGTCGCCGTTGTGGGGGTCGCAAGCGATGCTCGCGGGCTTGTTCAGCCGGTCCTGCGCGGTGTTGGCGCCGGGGCCGCGTTTGCCGCCGTCGGCGGTGTCGAACACGCCCTTGGTTCCGATTTGCAGCAGCAGCTTGCCGTCGTAGGTGTATTTTTGCACCATGCCGTCGCCGTTGGCGCTGATCCACACATTGTTGTCGTGATCGACCGCACAACTGTGCGGCGTGGAGGGCATTACATCCCAGTTGCCCCAGGCATGCAGCAGATCGCCGGCCTGATTAAAGATCATCACCGGCGGTGCCTGAATGCAGGTCTCTCGTTCCTCGTCGGTGATATTGCCACGATTGACGATCAGAATATTGTCTCGATGATCGACGTACACGCAGGGGAGTTGCCCGGTGATCCATCCCGCGGGCAGGGGCTTGGGCCAGGAGGGGTCAAACTCAAATCGCGGTGCGATGGTCATATTGTGACTCTCCTTCGCGCGGAATTGCCTGCGAACTTATTTTTTCGAATAGTCGATAAAACCGTCGCGGTTGGGCATTTTCACCTGCGGCAGCGTTTGCGCGTTCATCACCGCCGATTCCTGCACGATGCCGTTCAGATGCAGCAGGTAGGCCGTGACCGCATACACCTCGTCATTGCTGAGCGACATGGGTTGTGTGGTGGGCATGGCGCGCCGCGTGTAGTCGAACAGCGTGGTAGCGTAGGGCCAGTAGCCGCCGACGGTGCGCATGGGTTTGCCCGATGCCAGCGAGCCGATGCCGCCCACCAGCGCGTCGGCGGGTTTGCCTTCGCCCTTAGCGCCGTGGCAGCTTTGACATTTGGCCGCATAGACTTTTTCACCTTGTGCCACCGTGCCGCTGCCGGCGGGCAGACCCGCGCCGCTGGGCGGGATACTGATGTCCATCGCCGCCAGCATCGCGGTGGAGGGCGTTGCGCCAAGGTTGGGGCCGCGCGTGGGCGCGGCGGCGGTTTCGGTTTCAGAGGTCGATGCACAGGCGGCGAGTACCAGGTAGGCGAGCAGCGTACCCGCGGTTAGTTTATGCGAAGACATTGCTGATGCTCCCGTCGGCGGCGATGCCCCAAGTCTGGATGTAATGGTTGTGGTAGTTCATGCCCGGCGCGTATTGTGCAGTGAACGCAGCGCGCGAGGGCTGCACGTTGCCTTTCTCGTCGGTGGCGCGGCTTTGCAGGGTGGCCGCCGTGCCCGCCCATTCCCACGGCAATCGAAAGCGCGTGAAGCTCTTGGAGAAGATCGGGCCTTGCAGACCGGCATCGCGCCAGCTTGCACCGCCGTCGGCGGAGATTTCCACGCGGCGGATGCGTCCCGCACCCGACCACGCGACGCCGCTGATTTCATACAGGCCATGGCGGTCGAGCTTATGGCTGAACGACGGGAAGGTGATAATCGACTTCACGCCCAGCTCGAACGTGAACTGGCGCGCCTTGCCGTCGGCCTGCAAGTCGGAGTACTTGGAGGTTTCATCCTTGGTGTGCGTCGGCTCGTTAGTGACCTTGATGCGGCGCAGCCACTTCACGTTCATGTTGCCTTCCCAGCCCGGCAGCAAAAGGCGCATCGGATAACCTTGCTCGGGCCGCACGCGTTCGCCGTTCTGATACAGCGCCACCATCGCATCGTCCATGCATTTGGACAGCGGCACGCTGCGGCTCATCGCGGCAGCATCCGCGCCCTCGGCGAGTATCCAGCTCGCACCGGCTTGCACCCCGGCTTCGTTCAGCAGTAGCGACAGCGGCACGCCGGTCCATTCGCTCACCGACGCGAGGCCGTGTATCGCACCGGCGGTTACCTGGAGGGGCTTGGCTTGGGAGTTCAAGCCGCTGTTACCCGAGCATTCGATAAAGCAAATGCGGCTTGTCATCGGATAACGCGACAGCGCGGCAAGATTGAACACCAGCGGGCGATTGACCATGCCGTGAATCAGCAGTTCGTGCTTGACCGGGTCGATATCGGGCACGCCATTGTGATGGCGCTCGAAATGCAGGCCGCTTGGTGTGATCGTGCCTTCGAGCGACTGGTGTGGCGTGCGCGAGGCGCCCGCTCCCGGCGTGACCGACGCATAACCGGTGGCGGTGGGGCGCTGGATGGATTTTTCATAGGGAGACGGCGTGCCGTACGCGCGCATCGGCGTGCCCATGGTTTTCATCCACGGCGGCACTTCCTGCGCGGCGGCGTTCGCGGCAACACCGCCAGCGGCAAGCGTACCCGCGACTGAGGCGCTGTGTGTCAGAAAGCGGCGTCGTTTCGCGTCGGCAGGCGCCGCGCGAGTTTCACTGGCCGCAACGGCAGCTTGCGGCGATGGTTTTTTGTTCATGATGACTCCTCCTTGCAGGGTAGAGCGGTAAAGATTACATCCAAGATCTGTCAGCGCAAAGTTCGACGCGCAAGCAGACGGCCAGCGGGGCATATGAATTATTGTTTAAAAACAGATGATTGCATATATTGTCATCGAGAGTCCGTTATGCCGGATCGTTATCGAATCACTTCATCTGCGCGCAGCAGCAAGGTCTTCGGGGGGGTAACGCCAAGCATGCGCGCCGTTTTTAAATTGACGGCAAGCTGAAAGCGCGTGGGCTGTTCAATCGGCAATTCCGTTGCCTTGGCGCCGCGCGCGAGCTTGTCGATGTACGCGGCAACGCGCCGGTAGCTATCGAGAAAACTTTCGCCGTAGCTCATGAAACCGCCGTCGGCCACGAACTCGCGGTGACCATACAGTACTGGCCATCCTCGCTGGTTCGTGGCATCGATCACCCGCCGCCGCAGGTTGAACGTCATCGGATCATCGGGCAGAACCAGCAGGCCGTCGGCGCTGATTTTTTTAAGATCGTCGAGCGTGGCGTCAAGGCCTGCGGGGCCGCGTACTTCGATGCGCACGGGCGTCACTCCCGACGGGCGCTCCGCTAACTCCACGTCCGACCACAATGCTTCGTGAGCGGTGTTGATGGTGTTGACCAGCACGGCGATGCGTTTTGCCCGCGGCACTGCTGCGTGCAGCAGTTCCAGCATCTTGGGCATGAGTTCGCGCGATTGGCTCGAGCGGCCGGTGACGTTGGTGCCCGGCCTCGCGAGATTTTGCACGAAACCCTGACCCACCGGGTCGGCCACGCTCACCATCACGACAGGAATCTGCTGGGTGACCTGCATCACGGCACGCGTCGAACCGGTGCAAGCGGTGATGATCACATCAGGACGTAATCCGACCAGCTCGCGCGCGATCGGCAGCATCCGGTCGCCGCGCAATTGGGCATAGCGGCGGTCCAGCGTGAGATTCTTGCCTTCGACGTAACCCAGTTCGCGCAGCCCGGCAATAAGGGACTCACCGAGGTCAATGTAGTAGGACTCGAATCCGGACAGCAGAATCGCGACACGGAGATTTTTATCGGCTGCGGATGTGATTCCCGCTGTCGTCCACAATGCCGACAGGCCAAGGGCTTTGCAGAGCGTTCTGCGGGATGTTGAAATCATGCCTGTTCTCCTTTGGCGGATAGGCCACACCAGCAGTGTGAGGCATAAGCGCCGCCGCGGGCAACTGCGGATCCCGCACGACTGCCTTGGTCTGGACTCATCTTGGACCGGTCAATTCCGCAGGCACTGCTTCACGGAGAGGCGGGCTCCATCCCCTTCGCCCGGATCACTGCTGCGGATTGCAGTGAGCGCAGAGAAGCGACCAGCGCTCTCGCTCCTTCGGCATTACTCGCACCAGCCATGATTGCTGCCGCAAAGACAATGGTGTCCTGAAGGTCACCTGGTAGCGGGCCGACGATATCGATCCCGGCTACCGGCATAAGTACCTGGAATTGATTCACACCGATCTCGGCCTCGCCGTTTGCGACTAGGATTCCGGTCTCATCCGCCCTGGGGTGGAAGGTCGTCTTCGATTTCATCTGCTCGGCAATTCCCAATCGATCGAGCACCTTGGAGAAATGGATACCGGCGGCCCCGCCACCAGCCGGATTGGCGTAAGTGATAGAAGTTGCCGCGAGCAGCGTACGCCTCAACGCCTCCGGTGAGGAAATATCCGGTCTGGAGGCGCCCTTGCGAATAGCGATGCCGATGCCGGAGCGGGCGATGTCGGTAACGTCCTCCGCAGCGGTCTTGCCGCCCTTCAGCAAGGATGCAAATGCCGGCCGGGGAAGGATCACGACATCGAAGACTTCGCCGCCTTGAACGCGTTTCACCGCCTCGCCGGCGGTCGCGAATGTGATCGCGAGCCTGTATCCGGCCGTGCGCTTAAACGTCGGGCCGAGTTCTTCCATCATTGTCCTTGTCGCGAGGGCGCTCAACACTTTGAGTTCAGCGGCCCCTGCATCCCCGCCGATCAACAGGAGAAACAAGAATCCGATATTTGCCACTGCTGTAAGTGAACGCGTTTTCATTGCATCCTCCTGTGAATTAGTCCGATTTCTGAAGTAGTTCGCTTAACGGAAAATCTCGAAATAATTCCGCACGTTGTGCTCGCCAGCCTTGCCGGTTTACGGAAGTTTGGCCGGGGAAGAAAACGGCCTGCCGGCGTCCACGACAAACATGACCAGTGAGTGCAAGTCAGTCGAGCCGCTGCTGGATACCTGCATCGGCGAATCGGCGCCATGTCCCGCCTCGGGTTGGCCGACCTTGACACGCATCGTCCCGTGTGGACTGCGAATGCTTTGCTCTCCGGCCAGTACGTAGAATGCTTCGGAGCCTGGATGCGTGTGCACTGGCGTGCTGCTGCCTGGTGAACCGCTTGCCTCATTGATACGCAGAAGATACTGCGTTGCGACGACCGGCGGTATCGGCCCGACTTCGGCAACTCTGGTTCCATCAGCAGACGCCCCCCCTGCCGGGCCGAGTGTAAAGAGCCAGACCCGCCCCGCCGACTCGACGACCAACGCCCAAGTGCCCGCAGCGGCCTGCGCCTGCGAGAGGGTACTGAAGGTCTCTATTCGCCAGAAGAGCGTACCTGCCGGTAACTCCGCGACTTTCCTTTCGGCCAGCGGCTTGATGACAAGCTTCTGCTGCGCTATTGCCGTTGACGGCACCGACCAGAGCCCTGATGCCAAAATGACCGCCATGCCGATTAGAAACCGTTTCATAAGACTCTCCTTGAATTGGCCCGCTCTTTGGGTTGACGAGGTCATCCTAGATTTCCGTCTCGCGCAGGACAATATGGCAGAGGGACTAGCCCCAAAGGGCAGTCTCATGCCGCAGGCACGGGTGTAGACTGTGGTTCGTGAAAATCCTTATCGTCGATGACCATCCGCTGGTGCGCGATGCCATATCCCGCATCGTGGTTGAGCTCGCGCCGGTGGTTGACGTTATGCAGGCGGCGGATTGCGCGCGTGGCCTTGAACTCGCGCGAAATGTTACTGACGTCGCCGACGTAGACTTGGTGCTGCTGGATCTCAATCTGCCGGGCGTGCGGGGATTCGACGCATTGGAGCAGTTTCGGCGGGAGCATCCGGCACTGCCGGTAGTGGTGGTTTCCATGCATCACGACGGCGACACCGTGCGCGAAGTCATCCGGCGCGGCGCGATGGGCTTTATTCCCAAGGTTTGCACTAAAGAGACCATTCTCGGTGCGCTGCGTCTGGTGCTGTCCGGCACGGTTTATGTGCCCTCACAAGCCATGGCGGAGAATACGGACATGGGCGGCACGGCGCAGATGCAATCGCCGGGACGTATGGCTGTGGCGCTGACCAAGCTGGGTGATCTCGGATTGACGCCGCGTCAGGCAGAGGTGCTCGCGCAGATGATGCGTGGCCGCAACAACAAGGAAATCTGCCGCGAGCTGGGGCTCGCAGAGCGTACTGTCAAGCTGCATGTAACGGCGGTGCTCAATGTGCTGCGTGTGTCGAGCCGCACGCAGGCAGTGCTTGCCGCCACGCGGCTGGGACTGAACGCCGAAAAACTTGCGGACGGTGCCGGCGGACGATGATTTAGAGTGCCTAACCTAATGAAACCCTTGCGCATGCGGCGCATTAGGTTAGGCACTGTTAGCGCACGGCGTTCGCGGCGCGCAGGTGATGCAGCATCGCGCGCAGTTTCGCGGCCTGCAGTGGTTTGTGCAAGAGGTGCAGCGACAGCCGCGCGGTATGGTCGCGTAACTCATCTGTTACATCGCCGCTGACCAGCACAGCGGGAATTTCTTCGGCGCGCGCGGCGCGTATGCGGGCAACGGCGTCGGCGCCGTTTTCATGCACGAGGTGATAATCACAGAGGATGACATCGGGCACGCGGGTATCGCGCGTGAGCGTGGCGAGCGCCTCTTCGCTGGAACCGGCGCTCAAGACCTCCCATCCCCACTGCGTCAGCAATCCGGAAGCGGCATCGCGTGCATCCGGATCGTCATCGATAATCAGCGCCAGTCCGCCGGCAAACCCCGTTTCGGACATTTCGTGCGGCACCGGCGCATCGGCAACCGATCCGGCCGGCGCCAACGGGACGGTAATGCTGAACAGTGAGCCTTTGCCGGGCCTGGAGCGCACGGTAACCGTTGCATCAATCAGTTGCGCGAGGCGGCGTACGATGGCGAGGCCAAGCCCCATTCCAACGGACTCGCCCCCGCCGGCCTGGCCACGATAGAACTCGTCGAAGACGTGCGAGGTTTCATCGGGTGCGATGCCTACCCCGGTGTCCCACACGTCGATGCGCGCTTGTAAACCCCTGTGCCGCACGCCGACCAGCACGCCGCCCTCGCGGGTATAGCGCAAGGCGTTGGACACGAGATTCTGCAAAATACGTTCAAGCAGCACCGCATCGCTTGCCAGTAGCAGGCGGGATGAGCGTATCCGCATGCGCAGGCCCTTGGCACGGGCGACGACCGCGAAGCTCTGTTCAATGCGGTTCAACACGGACTGCGCCTCAAAATTGGTGAGATTGACCTGGAGCGTATGGGCGTCCAGTTTCGAGATGTCGAGCAGGGCGTCCAGCAGGCTGGAGATCGACAGCCACGACGACTCTATTCTTCCGATCAGGGCATCGCGCACGGCGTCGTCGCGCGCCTCTTTCGCTTGCGCGACGTAGAGCCCCAGCGCATGCACCGGCTGGCGCAGATCGTGGCTCGCTACCGCCAGAAACCGCGACTTGGCGTTGTTTGCCTGCGCCAGTGCGCGCGTGCGTTCCTCGATTTTTTGCTCAAGGCCGGAGCGCGATTCGTGCAGCCGTTCAGCCATGGTGTTGAATTCGTTGGCGAGGGTTTCGAGTTCATCGCCGGTGGTAATGGACACGCGCTCGTCAAGTTTGCCTTCGCCGATGCGCGCCGCTCCGGTTTGCAGCGCGCGTATCGGCGCCGTCATGTGCCGCGCCAGCGCAAGGCTCAACGCCACACACAGCGCGAGGCTTGCAATCAGCACCAATGCCGTGCGCGTAACCGTGGCATAGAGCGGCGCGAAGGCTTCCGCCACGGGTTCCTCAACGTAGACGAACCAGCCCGGCGCAGGCACCGGAATCCATGCCGCGAGCGACGCGCGCGCCTTGCCGTCGGCGGCGGTGTCCGAGATCAGCACCGGGCCGGGACCGGGGTCGCGGTGCGATAGCGCCGCACGTACCTGTGGCAACGCCGACAGATCGGTTTGACGCAAAACGAGACTGATGTCCGGATGAGAAATAAGTTTGCCCTGCTTATCCACGACGTAGGCGTAACCGGAATCGCCAACTCGCATGGCTGCAATGACATCCCATACAAACTTGAGATTGATCTCGGCAACGACAACACCGGAATCCCGCTCAACGCCCGCAACCGCGACGGAAAGATAAGGTTCGGTTTGCTGGCGAAAATACACGGTACCAAAGGCGGCACCTCGCGCTTTTGCGGCAACGATGACAGGATCGGCGGATCGGTCGCGCGTGCCACGCAATACGTCGGGGGCGATCCGTGACAGGCGCAGGCGTTCCGTGCCGCCTGCGTCAATCCACGCCGCTTCCACCACGGCCGAACTGATGCGCAGCAGTTTGATGAGTTCCCGATGCTGTTCATCGGGCGCGGCGTCAGGCTGCGCGATGGGCGGCGCAAGCAGTGCTGCGCGCAAGTGGCTCTCGATGGTACGCAAATACTGGTCGATACTGGTCGCCGCTACACGAGCCTTCTCACGGTGCAATTCATCGACCAGCAGCCGTGTGTCGCGATAGCTGAATACCAAGCTCGCCAAGCCGCTCACCAGAACGCCCAGAGTTACCACCACGGCAAAATAGGTGGCGTATTTCTGGAACAGGCCTCTGCGTATCGCCACGGCGGTCTCGAAAATTGTTGAGGAAAAACGCAGTGCGAGTCTAACAGTGGCCTGAACCTTACCCGCGCCAAACCATTGGCATCCAAACAAAAATCCCGACGCATGCCGGGATTTTTATAAACAAAAACAGATACTTATCTCAGGCTTGCGTTAATCCGATCCAGCGCCTTTGACCCTGGGCAGAGCTCTTTGGCAGTGAGTTGATTCAGCGGCGTGCCAACCGTATTCAAATGCTCATGCATATCCACCGCACTCGGGTCGATATACAGCAACCCGGTGACGACTTCACCCTTGGCGGCGTGTTCCTGCACGTAGTTCATGGTCTTGATGCGGTTGGTGGGGTCGTGATCCTCGGACAGCTTGCGCAAGCGCATGATGCTGCCGTCGTGCTGCTCAACGTTGATGACTTCGCCCGGTGCGTAGTCGGCGGTGATTTCTTCGCGGCTCTCTATGAAGTCGAGGCGATTGACCGCTTCGTTGTGCTGGCGCACGTATTCGTAGCTCTTGGTGGAACCCGCGTGGTTGTTGAACGCTACGCACGGCGATACCACGTCGATGAACGCGGCACCTTTGTGTTCCATGGCACCTTTGATCAGCGGCACCAATTGTTTTTTGTCGCCTGAGAAGCTGCGCGCGACGTAGGTGGCGCCGAGCAGCAGCGCCATGCCAATCATGTCGAGCGGCTCGTCGGAATTGACGATGCCGCGCTTGGATTTGGAGCCTTTGTCTGCCGTGGCCGAAAATTGCCCTTTGGTTAGGCCATACACGCCGTTGTTCTCGACGATATAGACCATGTTGATGCCGCGGCGCATGGCGTGGGCAAACTGGCCGATGCCAATGGAGGCGGAGTCGCCGTCGCCGGAGACGCCCATATAGATCAGTTCGCGGTTGGCGAGGTTGGCGCCCGTCAGCACCGACGGCATGCGCCCATGCACGCTGTTAAAGCCGTGCGAATTGCCGAGAAAATAATCCGGGGTTTTCGACGAGCAGCCGATGCCCGACAGTTTGGCCACGCGATGCGGCTGGATGTCGAGCTCCCAGCATGCCTGCACGATGGCGGCGCTGATGGAGTCATGGCCGCAGCCCGCGCACAGCGTGGATATTTTTCCTTCGTAGTCGCGGCGGGTGTAGCCGACCGCGTTCTTGGTCAGCGCGGGGTGGTGCAGTTTGGGTTTGGCTATATAGGTCATGAGGCGGCCTTTTTCATCGGTACTACGGTATGCGCCGCGATATGTTTGGCGATGTGATCGGAGATAAATCGTGCCGTAATCGGCGTGCCATCGTAATGCAGCACCGAGATCAGCCGATCTACGTTGATCTGCTCTTCGGTCACCAGCATGGTTTTGAGCTGTGCGTCGCGGTTCTGTTCGATAATGAAGGTGCCGGGATGCGACATCACGAACTCTTTCACTTCCGCCGCGAACGGGAAGCCGCGCACGCGCATCGCATCCACGTGTATGCCTTGCTCGGCCAGTGCGTCGAGCGCTTCGGACATTGCCGGGCTGGTGGAGCCGTAATAGATGGCACCGAAACGTGCCGGCTCTTTGGCCTTGTGCAGCACCGGTTGCGGAACCAGTTTTTTCGCGGTTTCAAACTTGCGCAACAGGCGCGTGACGTTCTCGATGTAATCGGGGCCGGCCTCGCTGTAGCGCGCGTATTTGTCCTTGGTGGTGCCGCGGGTGAAATACGCGCCGTGCTGCGGGTGCGTGCCGGGGTAAGTGCGATACGGAATGCCGTCGCCGTCCACGTCGTTGTAGCGGCCGAAATCCGCGCCCGCTTCCAGCGCGTCGTAGGTCATGACTTTGCCGCGGTCGTAGGCCTTGGCGTCGTCCCACACCATCGGGCGGCACAGACGCGTGTTCATGCCGATGTCGAGATCGGTCATCACGAATATCGGCGTTTGCAGGCGCTCGGCGAGATCCAGCGCCTGCGCGCTCATCTCGAAACACTCGGTCGGGTCTTCGGGGAACAGCAGCACGTGCTTGGTGTCGCCGTGCGAGGCGTAGGCGCAGGACAACAGGTCGCTTTGCTGCGTGCGCGTGGGCATGCCGGTGGAAGGGCCGCCGCGCTGCACGTCGATCAGCACTACCGGGAT
>VFLF01000832.1 GCA_009885185.1 Nitrosomonadales bacterium
GGTTACACGCTGCTGATTACCTCGGCGGCGTTTGCCATCAATCCCAGCATCGTGAAGAAGCTGCCGTTCGATGCGGTGAACAGTTTTGCGCCGGTGACCAATCTTGCATCAAGCGAGGCGCTGCTGCTCACCGTGGCGCCGACGGTCGCCGCAACTTCCGTGCAAGAATTGATTCAATTGGCGAAACACAACAGTGCGCGCCCCGGCACGAAATTCGCCTACGGCTCGTCGGGCGTGGGCAACGTTACGCATCTGGCCAGCGAGTTGTTCGCGGCGCGCACCGGCATGTCGCTCACGCACGTGCCGTACAAGGGCGGCGGGCCGGTGGCCATCGCACTGATGGCCGGTGAAATCCAGATCGCCATCGCCAACCCCGGCACACTGATCGGCCACGTGCGCAGCGGACGCATCCGCGCGCTGGCCTACAACGCGCCTCGACGCACGCCGCTGCTGCCCAATGTGCCGACGATGATTGAAGCCGGCGTCGCTGGCATGGAGCTCGATGCCAGCTGGTACGGCGTGTTCGCGCCGGCGAAAACGCCCACCGCGATCGTCACGCGTCTGCACGCCGAGATTCAAGCCGCGCTCAAAGTGCAAGCCGTGCGCGACGGCCTCGCCAACATCGGCATGGAGCCGGTGGGCAATACACCGGCGCAGTTCAGAGCATTTGTCGAGCGCTCGATCAAGCGTTACGCGGAACTGGTGAAACTCGCGGGCTTGCAGGCGGAATAGTGCGAACGCCCTTTGCCCGGTCGTCCCGGAAAACTGCGATCCGTTGATATCGACGCCCGGTTGGCTTCGTGATGATGAAATCCTGAGACACGTTATCGCCCTTCAAGCACGCGCATGTGGCGCTTGACCGATTGGTAGATCAGGTAGCCCGCCCCCACGGGGAGCAGAAAAATAATCGCGCCGCCTTGCAAGGCGGCGCCGTAAAGATTCGTGCCGTGGGGCATCACGATAAGTCTCGCGCCGGCAATTGCGACTGATGCGGCGAAGCCCGCGTTATCAGGTATGCAGCGCCGCCCAAGGTCATCCGCAAGCAGTTGCTGCGACATGCGGTGCAGCGCGCCGCTGCTCGTCTGAACTTCAATTTGCCGCAGCGCCGCGATGTCGGCCCAAGGCACAAACGCCTTTCTCATTACTCCCGTGGCGCTGGCCAGAACGAGCAAACTGTCGTCGCTCGCCAGGCTTTTGATCGCCCACGCAAGCACGGCAAAGTAAAGCGCCAACATCAGCAATAACACCGGAACGACCACAGCGCTATTGCGATAGTCCGCCGAGTAACTCATCGGATCAGCGTTGCCTATGATTGAGGCAGGAGCGGGCGCGACGCCGGTCGCCATTACTGCGCCTCCTGCATGCGCCCATCCTTCAGGTTCACGACGACCAGGCGTTCGATCACCCGGGACGAACCCGGCTGTCCGAGATCCACCGCGCCCACCATCAGCAACTGATCCGGCCACTCCCAGCGATTCCTGAGCTCGGTGAACGGCAGCACGGTTTTCCATTGTTCGCGAAACTGGTTGTCGAGCCGCGAGAGCGCGAGGCGGCCTTCGGCATCGATGCGGGTGTGATGCAGTATCAGCGTGCCGTCGGGCTCCTTCAGTTGCAACGGTTGTTTGGTTCCCTGACGAATCAGAAATCCGCCCTGCAAAAACTCCGGCGCGTTCGGCAATCGCGTCACGTCGAACAAGCGATCATGGCTGCCCTCGGAAAACTGCCGGGTCTTGCCGATGCGCGCGGTCCATAGCGTACGCCGCGCCTGCGAACCGTCATCACTTGCACCGGCAGGGTTCTTGATGCGATCGCCGAATTCGTCTTTGCCCGATTCTGCGGCTTCTTTTTCGGTGTGCAGGCCTATCCAACGCCCCCACAGTATGCTCTGACGCACCAGAAAATCCTTGGTCTGATAACCGCCGTTCCACTGCGTCGACATATAACTCAGGCGACGGAACGCCTCGTCGCTCGCAGGGGTATAAGGCTTGGCCTTGAAATCGGTTGCGTTGACGCGATAGCGCCGCGCATCCGCCGTGGTCATCACCATCCCGCCGTCGTACGTGTAAAACTCCAGCGCCGTGGGGATCAGCCCCTTCAATTCCGGATTGAGTGACTCAATGCGCGCGCGGTCGGCCACCACCGCGCCATCCGCGCTCGATAGCACAACCGGGCCGTTGTGCAGGAACAGCCACACGTGCGCATTCTCCTGACCGAGGATACGCGCACTCGCGTTGTAACCGCCGTCCTTGTCAGGCACGGTAAGCAACCGTTTCGTCCATGCAAGCTGCGCGGATCTCGTGTCGTAGCCTTGCAGTTCAAAGTGATAAAGCCTTGGTTTGCCTCTTCGCGGGGCATCCTCCTCCTGCTTGAACAGCACCCATAATTGCTGTGCGTCGCCTTGCGTTACCATTCCCGGCGGCCCGAGACGCTGAAGCGGCCCCAGCCTGCCCCGCGAGTCGCAGCCCGGCAGCGTGACGGACAGCGCGCATAGCACGCACAGCATCAGGACAACCGACCTCACTTTCGACAGGTTCACATTTCCTCCGCAATATCACTACGCCCGCGCTCAATCATGCGCCGGTATAAAGAGTCTTCCGCGCCGCCATTCCAGCCGTTCCGGCGGCCCCTTGGGCATGTCGTGATAGAGAACGCGCCGCTCCGTCACGACGATGTTGAGGATGGCCTTTTCGTCCATCGTACCGTTCGCCACCGTACCGCTGCGCAACAAAGCCACTTCGTGCGCGCTCACCGGTGCTGCCACCCGCGTTTGCGGATCATCGCCGTCGGCCCAATCAACGCGCTCGCAGAACAGCGTCAGGAAATGCTGCCCGCACGCTTCACAACGCCGGATGTTCGCCATGAAATGCGATTCATCCGCGAGTTCGAAGACGCGCCGCGCTTTTTGGATGGCCGGTTTGGCAACCAGCACATCATCTGCAAGACAGTCGCACGATTCAGCGGTCATGGCGGGATCCTTTCTCGATATAAATCGCCCGGGTAAATCGCTGGCGGGTTTTAAGCGTCTCACGCAAGCATAGTGATTGTTTTCAACCTTGCCGCTGTTGCAGACCGTGCCGTTCAGCATATACACATCGACTTCGACTGCGTGCCGTTGGCTTCGGTACTGCTCCAATAGGTGTTTTTTCGTCAAAACCAGCCACCTTGATTTGATTGAGCAGCCCGTCCTCATGTTGATTCCTTTGGCTTTACGCAGATCCGCGCGAAAAATCCTGCCCACTGCTGATGCCCGCTGCGCTACGCCACTTTAGAATCGCGCGCCACTCGCCGTTGCAGCAACCGGCCCACGACATAAATCGCGAAAGCGATACCCAACGCCACCGGTATGGCTTTAATCATTTGCCCCGGCTCCTTGATTTTTGAAAACACCGGCGTCACCTCCGCGCCGGTGACGCGGTAACGGCTCCAACTGTCATAGGTGCTGTTGGTGAACCGCACTTCGATGAGTTGTCCCTTGGCGTCGGTGGAGAGCACCTGGTAGGCGACCACTTCTTGTCTGCCGCCCTGTAGCTTCCCGCTGGCCGCCGTCATGGTGAAAGAGGGCGCGGGCTTGCGCGCCGCGACTTGCGCCAAATCGTTGTACTTTGAATAGCCGAACGGCTCTTTCTCGATGCCGGGCTGATACACCACGGTGAACAGGGCCAGATGCGGCTTGTCGCCCTTGTCTACATGGCGCTCGTCAAGTTCCGACATCCAAGGGACGGCGAACACCATCGAGACGATGAAAATTACGGCAAAAAACCACTTGGCTCCCAGTATGGCCGCCGCGATTTCACTGAGTTCGCGCATTTTTTCTCCAGAGCAAATACGCCGTATTCATCCATCAACAGCAGCCGCTTA
>VFLF01000647.1 GCA_009885185.1 Nitrosomonadales bacterium
CAGCGCGTTGACGCAACACACCAAGACCGCAAGGCGACATGACTCGCTACGCCGCCCGCGGCATCGAAACGGAATTCCAACCCGGCTCGCGCGGTCGCGTACTGCGCAATCGGCATGGCATTCGATCCGTGCGGGAAATGTCGCGCGCGGAGTCTTCGACGCTGTTACTGGCGCAAGAACGTCTGATTCAAACATTCTCCGCAGGGCATTGTTTCACCGCACGCGATGTTTGCAATGTCCACCGCATGTGGTTAGGTTGCGTTTATGCGTGGGCAGGCAACTATCGCGAAGTGCAAATCACCAAGGGTGGCTTCCATTTTTCCGCCGCCGGTCAGATACCAAGACTGATGGCCGTGCTGGAACGTGATGTGTTGGCGCGCCATACGCCTTGCCTGCCCGCAAACCCCGAAAATATCGCCAGTGCGCTTGCGATCACACACGCCGAATTGATCCTGATCCATCCGTTTCGCGAAGGCAATGGCCAATGTGCGCGCCTGCTGTCCTTGCTGATGGGCTTGCAAGCCGGATTGCCGCCGCTGGATTTCGGCGTGTTAAGCGGCAAGGGAAAAACCGCTTACATCGCGGCGATACATGCCGCGGTAGAAAACAATTACACCCCGATGACAGCTATTTTCCGCGCCGTGATCCGCCGTTCTTTGCTACGATATGAACGATTGGAACAATAGGGCGGGTGATCTTAATCTGCTTATGCGGCCTGCGAGTTTCCGATGGCAACGCTTTTGAAAAGGGCGCGCGAATTCCCTCGACCGCCGACGACGTCTTGGCGGACAGCCAAAGGCCCTTCTTGCGCACGGCGGGGTCGCGCAAGTAGGCATTCGAGGCGGCGAGCATTTTGTTCATGGATAAATGATACCAGTAACCGGCACAGCCAATTTCGAAAAATGATAATCCGCACGCAGGGCAGCCCGGTGATTGCGATGCTTCGCTGCATCGTTTTATTTTCATGCCTGTACGGCACAACACAGCCATTTGCGCAATCCTACCCCGTAAAACCCGTCCGTTGCGTCGTCCCCTATCCGCCGGGCGGCCCGACCGACATCATTGGCCGCGTCATCGCGCAAAAGCTCGCCGAGAGTCTGGGTCAGCCGGTCATCATCGACAATCGCGGCGGCGCTGCGGGCACCATCGGCTCGGAGCATGTCGCGCGCTCGCCCGCCGACGGCTACACGCTATTGTGGGGCACGCCGGGCACGCATGGCATCGCGCCGAGTATTTACCCCAAGCTTGGCTACGATCCGGTGAAGGATTTCGCGCACATCACCTTGATCGCGTTGGGCACGAACCTGCTGGTGGTACATCCTTCGGTGCCCGCGCGTTCGGTGCAGGAGTTCGTCGGGCTCGCCAAAACGCGTCCCGGCAAACTCAATTTCGGCTCGGCGGGCAACGGCGCCACCTCGCACATGGCCGCGGAAATGCTCAAGGTGATGTCGGGCATCGATATGCTGCATGTGCCGTTCAAAGGCGCCGCACCCGCCATCGTCGCGCTGATGAGCGGCGAGGTCGATATGGCGATACTCGATTCGCCGCCGCTGCTGCCGCAGATACGTTCGGGCAAAGTGCGTGTGCTGGCGGTTGCGAGCGAGCGCCGTTCGCGCGTGCTGCCCGACGTGCCGACGATTGCGGAGTCCGGCATGCCGGGCTATCACGCCAGCAGTTGGCATGGTTTTTTCGCGCCCGCCGGTACGCCGCGCGACGTTGTGACGCGCCTGCACGGCGAAGTCACTAAAATTGTGCGGCTACCGGATGTGGCCGAGCGCCTCTCCGCGCAGGGCGTTGAGCCGGTGGCAAATACACCGGAGCAGTTCACTGAATTCATCAAGTCGGAAATCGCCCGCTGGGCCCGCGTGGTGAAGGCTGCGCGGTTGAAAACGGATTCATGAAAGCCGCCGCCTTCGACTATGTGCGCGCCGCCTCGGTTGCCGAAGCCTGCGCGCTGCTGCGCGCGCATGGCGATGGCGCCAAGCTGATCGCCGGCGGGCAAAGTCTGACGCCGATGATGGCGATGCGTCTCACGCGACCTTCACAACTGATTGACATCAACGACATCGCCGCACTGAAATATATCGCGACGGAAACCGATGCCGTGCGCACCGGCGCCTGCACAAGACTATGCGTGCTTGAGCGCGATGCGGCGCTGGCGATTAGTGTGCCGCTGCTGGCGCAGGCGCTGGTGTGGGTGGGGCATATCCAGACGCGCAATCGCGGCACCGTGGGCGGCAGTCTGATGCACGCCGACCCTGCCGCTGAACTGCCGCTGGTGGCACAGGTGCTGGGGGCGACGCTGGTGTTGCGTTCTGCCGATGGCGTGCGTGAGTTACCTGCGGCTGACTTTTTTATTGCACCCTTGACCACGGCGGCCACTGAGGAAGAGTGCCTCGAGGAAATTCGCTGGCCGGTATGGAACGACGCGCGCACAGGCTCGGCTTTTGTTGAAACCAGCCGCCGGCACGGCGATTTTGCCATCGTCGCGGCGGCAGCCCAGGTGGCGCTGGATGCGGACGGGCGCTGCATGCGCGCGAGTTTCGGCATCGGCGGTGGCGCTTCGATACCACTGGCGTTTCCCCAGATGGTCGCGCGTCTTGTGGGCACGACGCTGGACGGGAAAATCATCAACGATGCGGCGCACGCTGCCGCTGCGGAGGCGGAATTTTCGAGTGACCTGCATGCGGGCGCGGATTACCGGCGGCATCTGGCGGAAAAATTTGTTGTGCGTAGTTTGCAATTGGCACACGAGCAGGCGAAAACAAAAACAAAATGAACATCCTCCTCGTCATTCCCGCGCAGACGGGAATCCATAAGCCCGTCTCAAGTGGCACTGTGTTATGGGTTCCCGCCTGCGCGGGAACGACGGGGTTGGTGCGCGCGGCTATCGCTCCACACGATGACTGGCCGAAAATAAATCAATGAACGAAACCCTGCATACGATTTCGGTCGAGATAAATGGCACTGTGCAGCAAGCGCAAGTCCCGGCCCGCCTCTCCTTCGTAGACTGGCTACGCGAAGAACTCCGCCTCACCGGCACGCACGTGGGCTGCGAGCACGGCATCTGCGGCGCGTGTTCCATCTTGCTCGATGGCGATCCGGTGCGCTCGTGCCTGATGTTTGCGGTGCAAGCCCACGGCCACAAAATCACCACTGTGGAAGGCCTGGCGAACGCCGACGGCACGCTGAGTGTGTTGCAAGATAGCTTCTGCGAAGCCCACGGCCTGCAATGCGGCTACTGCACGCCGGGCATGTTGATCGCCGCGCAGGGCTTGCTCAATACCTTGGCAAATCCAACCGAAGCGCAGATCCGCGAGGCCATCGGCGGCAACCTGTGTCGTTGCACGGGTTATCAGCAGATTGTTGATGCGGTATTGCTTGCGGCGGAACGGCTGTCGAATAAACCCGACACTGAATTAACCACGGATAAACACAGATGAACACGGATACCCCCAAACCCGTCGTTCCGGCGAAAGCCGGAACCCAGGTTGTAAACTCATCCGAAGGATCTGAAATGAGATGCTACGCATCATGTTACGAACTGGATTCCGGCCTCCGCCGGAATGACGGTTGTGGTTTTTAATCTGTGTTCATCTGTGTTCATCTGCGGCTAAAACGCCCTTGACCTTGTTTTGAAATCACCAATGCCATCCTTCCGCTACATCGGCAAACACCGCCGCACGCGCGAAGACCCGCGTTTTGTCACCGGGCGCGGACGCTACGTCGCTGATATCGCGCTGCCTGGCATGAAGCATGTGGCGATCGTCGCCTCGCCGCACGCCAGCGCGCGCATCACCGCCATCCGCACGGACGCCGCGCGTGCCGCGCCCGGCGTGCATTACGTGCTCACCGGTGAGGAGTTTCACGCCGCGACCGACCCGCTGATGAGCGGCATTGATGCCCCACTGA
This sequence comes from Nitrosomonadales bacterium, assembly GCA_009885185.1. The sequence continues at coordinate 3,913 of VFLF01000647.1, forward strand.
TGAAGCGTTACGCCTTGGCAAAAGATGTGGTGCGCTACAGCGGCGAGTGGGTGGCCGCCGTGGTGGCCGACACCCGCGCGCTGGCCGAGGACGCGGCGGAATTGGTCGAAGTCGAATACGAAACACTGCCGCACGTGATGCGCGCCGAAGACGCCGTGCGCGCAGACAGCCCGCGCGTGCATGAGGCGCACGGCGCCAACGTATTGTTCCAGCGCCGCTTTGTATGGGGCCCGGTGGATGAGGCTTTCGCCAAGGCGGATCATCAACTCTCGCTGCGCGCGGTGTGGAGCCGCAGCTCCACCGTGCCGATTGAAACCTTCGGCGTCGCCGCGCAGTCGGATGCCGGGCAGGATGTGTTGAACATCTGGGCCTCGATCCAGATGCCGAAGTTTCCCGATCAGACAGCGCGCGCGCTGCGGCTGCCGGGCAACGCGGTGCGCGTGCATTACGATGTGGATGTCGGCGGCAGCTATGGCGTGAAGCGCGGTTTAAAACACACGGTGCTGGTCGGTTATCTCGCGCGCCGACTCGGCATGCCGGTGCGTTTTATCGAAGACCGGCTGGAGAATATGCGCGGCGGCGATATGCAGGGGCCGGATCGCATTTTCGACATGCAGGCCGCGTTCGACAACGACGGCACGGTGCGCGCGCTGAAAATCC
>VFLF01000803.1 GCA_009885185.1 Nitrosomonadales bacterium
AAATCATGCCGTAGTAGTTGGCGGTCATTTCGGCCAACTGCGCGTCGGTTTGATGCGGCACACGTGAGCCTTCGGCGCGAAATTTCAGCATCGCCGGGTCATCGAGTTGCGGCTTTCCTTCGAGCGACGCCTTGTGCCACCACGGACGGCGATCGAGATCCTGCGTGCGGTGTTTCGGCAACACCATGTCCTTTGGGTCATACATCAAACTCCACGGCTCCGGGCAATCAAAGGCGTGATGCGGATCGGGGAACGACACCCACGCGCAAAAAGGTTTGTCGCCGTCGTCATCGTTCTTCGCGGCTGCGTTATCGAGCCAGTGAATCGCGCGATCTGCGATCCATGTGCTTGAATGCCACGCCGCGGGCAGCGCCGAAGCCCAAGTCTGCGCCGCGCCTGTGCCCGCGCGCGTTTCGGCGGCCCACAGCTTGATGCCCTCACTGCCTCCCACTGCATCAATACCGCGCGAGGAAAGCCAGCGCTCGTAATGCCCCACCGGCGGTTGCTCCAGCGGACGCGTGCGATGCAGATGTCCCAACACATTCAACTCGCAATGCTGAAAGCCCATATACGGGCCATACCAATCCGGGCCGTATTTTGCCTGACTTTTATTGCACTCCGGCGTGCCGGTGGGCGCGAACGTGGATTTGGTCGAGAAATGCGCCTTGCCGATAAAGCCGGTTTGATAACCCGCTTTTGCCAGCGTGCCCGCGAAACCGTTTTCGCCGATGCGCGGATCAAGGTCAACGCCGTTATCCCACACGCCGTGCGTCAAAGGCAGCATGCCAGTCAATATCGACGATCGCGACGGCTGGCACACCAGGTTAGGCGTGATGCACGCCGAGAAGCGCGTGCCCTCGCGCGCGAGACGGTCGATATGCGGCGTTTTGATGTTTTTGTTTTCAAAGCCGTTGCAGTCGGCGCGCTGCTGGTCGGAGGTGATAAGCAGGATGTTGGGGCGTGATTTATTCATAGGATATCCAGAAGAAAAAATTAACGGCTACATCAACCTGCTACTTCTATTGGCGCTTACGCC
>VFLF01000943.1 GCA_009885185.1 Nitrosomonadales bacterium
ACAAAGAATCGCAAGGCTGGAAAATTGCCGAGCCGCGCGATGGCGTGAATCGCGGCGCATGGTGGGAGATTTTTGGCGACACGCAGTTAAACGCGCTGGCGGATAAAGTCGGCAAGTCCAATCAGAGTTTGAAAGTGGCCGAAGCGCAGTACCGGCGCGCACAGGCCGTGGTGCAGCAATCGCGAGCGGGCTTGTTCCCGGTGGTGACAGGAGATGTTTCGGTGACGCGCAGCGGCTCCGGCAGCCGCGCGCCCGCCACTGAATACGATTTGTCCGCGCGCGCCAGTTGGGACGCCGACTTGTGGGGCCGCGTGCGACGCGGGTTGGAATCCAGCGAGGCAACCGTGCAGGCCAGCGCCGCCGATCTGGAATCGGTGCGCCTGCTGGTGCAATCGGAACTGGTGGTCAACTATCTGCAACTGCGCGTGGTCGATACGCAGAAAAAACTGCTGGATGAATCATCGGCGGCATTCGCCAAATCACTGGAGATGACGCAAAACCGTTACAAGGCCGGCCTTGCCGGGCGCGTGGACGTGGCGCAGGCCGAAGCGCAGTTGACGAGCACGCAGGCGCAAGCCATCGACACCGGCGTGCAGCGCGCACAACTCGAACACGCTATCGCCATACTGCTGGGCGCTTCCCCCGCCGAGTTTGCACTTCCGGCAGCCGCGATCAAGGTGGCGGTGCCGGCCATCCCCACCGGCCTGCCGTCGGAGCTGCTGGAACGCCGCCCCGATATCGCGGCGGCGGAGCGGCGCGTGGCGGCGGCCAACGCGCAAGTAGGCGTGGCGCAGGCGGCGTTTTTTCCGAGCCTTACGCTGGGTGTCGGCGGCGGATTCCAAAGCCCGAGCTTCTCGCAATGGCTCACCGCGCCGTATCGCTTCTGGTCGCTGGGGCCGGCGCTGGCGCAGGCGATCTTCGATGGCGGCCTGCGCAAGTCCCTCACCGATCAGGCGATAGCCTCGTACGATGCCAGCGTGGCCACTTATCGGCAAACCGTGCTCACGGCTTTCGCCGATGTCGAAGACAACCTCGCCGCGCTGCGCATTCTCGAACAGGAAGCCAAAGTGCAGGCCGAAGCCGTACGCGCCGCGCGCCTGTCGCTCGAACTGACGCTCAATCAATACAAGGCCGGCATCGTCAGCTATCTCAACGTGGTGAGCGCACAGGCCACGCTGCTGGGTAATGAGCGCACCGAGTTGTCGCTGCTGGGGCGGCGGCTGACGGCGGCGGCGCAGTTGGTGCGGGCGCTCGGGGGTGGGTGGACGGTGGAGGGGCGGGTGGCGGAGAAGTGAGGCAAGTATTGAAGCCCATGGATTCCTTCCGTGGCATGCAGCGTTCGTAATTCAGTGGATCGACTCTTCTTTATTGTAGGCAGCCTCTCCGCCTTCACCGGCGTAGCGTTGGGCGCCTTCGCAGCCCACGGGCTTAAGGCGCGAGTGGCGCCCGATCTGCTGCTGATATTCGAGACCGGCGTGCGTTATCAGATGTATCACGCGTTTGCCTTGCTTGCGGTGGCTTGGGCCTGCACGCGCTGGCCGGGGAAGCTCGTTAACGCCAGCGGCTGGCTGTTTGTGGCGGGCACGATTATTTTTTCCGGTAGTCTTTACGCCTTGAGTTTGAGTGGCGAGCGTTGGCTGGGGGTGATGACACCGGTTGGCGGCATTGCGATGCTGGCGGGGTGGTTGTGTCTGGCCGGGGCGGCTGGGGTAGCTTCGCGGCGGTAGCTGGCGTTGCTGTACCCCGGATGTCGCTGCGCTGCATTCGGGTTACCTGTTCTACAATGCCATCGTTAAATTTCAACGTCCCGTCCTAGAGGAAATGCCATGCCGTTGTTTCTACGTGCCCTGACCGCATCGCTCGCACTGTTATCCGCCACCGCTCTCGCGCAAACGCCCGCGCCGCCGTTACAAACCTGCCAGCTCGGTGATCTCAAACTGGAAAGCGGTGAAGTCATCAAGGATGTGAAGATGACCTACATCACCTTCGGCAAACTCAACGCCGACAAGAGCAACGCGATTTTGTCGCTGCACGGTCAGCAGGGCAACCGTAACAGCCAATCCGCGTGGGCGGGGCCGGGCCGCGCGTTTGATACCGGCAAGTATTTTGTGATTCAGCCGGATACGCTGGGTGTGGCGTCCACCGATCCGGATGCGACAACCTCGCCGACGCGCTCGGGGCTGAACATGAAGTTTCCGCGCTACAACATCCGCGACATGGTGAACGCCGAGCACCGCATGTTGACGCAGTGCTTGGGCATCAAGCGCATTGTCGCGGTGGCGGGCAGTTCGATGGGCGGCATCGAGGCGTTGTAGTGGGCGGTGAGTTATCCGGATTTCATGGCGGTGGCGATACCGCAAACGCCGATGGCGCGCGGCAACCGGCAAGGCAATTTCATCTGGGAGTCGGTGCAGCAGGCGATCCGTCTTGATCCGAAATGGCGCGATGGCGAGTATCCCAACGACGATCCGCCGCGCGCGGGCATCGGCGTGGCGCTGCGAATTCAAACGGTAGTGGGTTGGTCGGCACCCGGTTTTGAGGAGGCCTTTGCCACGCGCGAGCAGGTGCATGCGTTTCACGCGGAGCAGGCGAAGTCCGTTGGCAACGGCGTGCAAGCGCGCGATTGGGTGTATCGCAACTGGGCGATACAAAGTCACGATATCGGTCAGACGCCGGGCTTCAAGGGTGACCTTGCGGCGGCGGCGCGTTCGATCAAGGCGCGCGTGCTGATGTTCCCGAATTGCCAGGATCAATTGCACCCGCCGCGCGAAGGCGGCATTCTGGAAGTGATGCAGCACATTCCGGTGGCGAAGCTGGTGGATTACGATGATGTCGGCGGGCATCGCGCCTCGACCGGCGCGAAGGCGCTCGCCATTTTTGCTACCGAAGTGCGCGATCTGCTCAAGCGCGTCGAGGAAGGCAGGCCGGGAATTAACGGGCCGCGTATCCCCAAGAACTTTGACCGCGCGGATTATTGTCCGCGTTGACATGCGGGAACTGCACCGGTTGGGTCGTTGTATGACGCAAGGGGCACGGCATGTTTGGAGGCACTGGCAGGGCAGTCGCAAACGGCGGCCAGTTTGCGGTAACGCGGGGCGGGCGGATTCCATACCCCAAGGAAAAAACCGTTACTGTTGTAATTTTGTAACAATAATAATTGTTATTATTCAATGAGTTATATAAATCCTACGTATTAACACGTAACTTGGCGGCGTATCACCCAAATGTATGACGTTTTATTGACATTTTGCCGGTAGCATATTGTCGTGTAGTTAATGCCGATGCGTCTATTCATGGTGAATTGTGCGATTGGCATGGTCAGACATCAACAGGGAAAAATCATGACAACAAACTCAAAGAAGTTAGCTACGGCGGTAACTGCCACTTTCTTGGCAGTCTTTTCTTGTACCGTGTTTGCACAAAACGTGCAGGAAGAGGTGAACAAGCAGATCGCAAAATTGATCGGCGACGCGATCAGCAGCCGGGTTAGCGCAAGGGCGTTGGATGCGGCAGCGGGAAGACCGGGGGCAGCCGGCGCCGAAAAGAATGCGTTATGGGGATCCTATACACGAATTAACGCGGATTTCAGTGGCGGCGCGGGCGGAGCCGGAATTTCAAGTGATACCAGCACCAATGCGTATGTTGCGGGCTACGACCGGGAATTGACAAATAACCTCATTTTCGGCGCCTCGGTGAATTATGCCGATACGAGCGGCTCTTCCCTGACGACCACGCCGGCAGTTCCAGCGATTCCTCCGTTCTTTGCGGGTATTCCTGCAACAACGACCGTAACCAACAACGATTCGCATAGTAAAGGAATCTCTCCTTACCTGACTTACTTGTTCACTCCAAACGTCTTTGGAATATTGCGGTTGAATTACACCGATTTTAGCGGTGGAGAAAGCTACGGCGCCGCGATATCCATTAACGGAGTGCATAGGGCTGGGGACTTTGTGGCTAGAGGGCGCCTGGAATTGGGATCCACTCATTCCAAGGCCGCCGGCACTACCAGCAACGCAACCAACTATTCCGGAGATGCCGAGGCAGGTTATTTTTTCACGCCTGCCGTCTACGGCCACGTGGGCTTGCAATTAAGCGATTCTAATCAAAGCAATAGCTATGCGGCCTATGCGCGCGTGGGAATTGAAGCGCAGATCAACAAAAGTTCGGCTGTTTCGTTGAAATACGAGCGCAAAGTTGATGACAATGCCACTTTTGGTAATTTCAAGGTGGATTCTGTCACCCTGGCGTTTCGCTTGCGGTTCTGATCTGCGGGGTCATCGGCCCCGCCATTTTCGTCAAAAAGCCTGCGAGTAACATCGCGGGCTTTTTGGTTTTTGCGGGCGGCACTGTTCAGGCCGCGATTGAAGCGTTTTCCCGATACGGGTGATTTTATGGTCTCGACCAAAACATATATTCGGGCTGGACTCGTCACATTGCTTACGCTGTTTCATATGCCGGCGTCAGCACAGTCCAGAGCCCCGCAAATTCAGGGCATTATCTCAAATCGTGTCGACAGCCAAGTCGGTAGCGGGCAGGCTGATTCCATATTCGGGCGTCTGGTGAAGCTCAATCTCACCATCAGCCAGACCAAGGGCCAAATTGCGGGCACGGTGTACCAGCACGACAATCATGTCTACCTGCAGCATTTCACCGATGGCGCCTTACTGGTTTGGGATTTTGCTCAAGGCGCGCAGATTGACGAGTTTCGGCTGTCGAGCGGTGCGACGCCCGTCTATTACGACACTGCGGCGGAGCGTCTGCATGTGGTTGATAACGGACGCTATTCGCGGGTAAGTCGCGCCAAGGAGGGTGCGCCGATAATGGTGGCCGTGCTGCCTGATAGTGTGCAGGCCGCAGCGCCCGCCGGCGACGGGCGCTCTATCGTGTTGGGCACGACTAGCGGTGAGGTTATCAGGCTAACCACCGCTGGCGCCGTCGTGTGGCGTGGCAAGGCGTTCGATACCGCGATTAGACAGATTGCAGTTAGCCGCGACGGCGCGCGAGTAACCGTGCTCGGCGAGGGCGGTGCCGCGAAGGTGCTGGATGAAAAAGGGGCCGCGCTTTCCAATCTCACGCAAATCGCGAAACTCGGCCAGTACGATCGCACCGGCAGGCAGTTTCATATCACGCAAAACGGCGAGTTGCTCACGCTGACGCCACAGGGTGCGCCTGCCACCAGCGGTCTGCGGATTGACGGCGGCGTGCAAAGCATTTCGGTAAGTGGCTCTGGCGATCAACTGTTGGCCGTCTCAAGCCACGGCACGTTGCACGTGGGCGGTGCGGGCCGGTGGGAGGCGGTCGATAAGAGCGTCAATCATGGCGTGTTTCTTGGCGAGTCTCGTTATCTGTCGATCAAGAACGACGGCGTAACGCACCTGAGGAGCCGCGGACTCGCGCATTATCTGTTGGCGATTGTGCCCGGTCGCGCCGGTTGGGTGATCGTGGATCACGAGGGGCGCTACGACGGCACGGTGGACGGCGCAAAAGACGTTAAATGGAATGCGGATTCCGGCACCTTGAGCCTCGATCAGTTTTTCGAAGCCTACTATCAGCCTGGCTTGCTGTCGGCCTATTTGCGCGAAGACGAAGCGCTCACGCTCGGAGCGCTGCCGGTCAAGTTGGCGGAGGGTGTATTCCCTCCGCCCAAGATTCAATTGGATTTCCCCGAAGGTGCAATGAAGCCCGGTGGCGTTTACCGGGTGGTGGCCGTAGCAGAAAGCAGCGGCGGTGACCTGACAGAAGAAATCAAGCTCTATCACAACGGCAAGCGGCTACCGGAAAAGGCGCGGATAGGCACTCAGAAAGTCAAGAAGGATGGCCGCCTGCTACTGGTTCAGATATTCGCATTCGTGCCGGAGGCGGGGCCGAACGAGGTGTTCGCCGAGATGCGAAACGCGCACGGCATTACCGGACGCTCCGAAGTCAAAAGAGAAATTACCGAAGGATTTCGCCCTGCCGGCAAACTGCACATACTGGGCGTCGGCATCGATAAATATCGCGTGTCAAGCATGGATCTGGAGTTCGCGAAATCGGACGTGAGCACGTTCGTCAATCGCGTGAGCGCGGGCGCAAAGGGGCGATACGAGCAGGTGGTATCAACGGTGCTCACGGACTCCAGCGCCACCAACCGCGGTATGAAGGATCTGTTGGAAAAACTCGGGGAACTGGATCCGCAGGATTCACTAATTCTGGCGCTGGCGGGGCACGGCGACTTTCACAATGGTGAATGGTATTTCCTTCCGCACGACGTCGATCCGCGAGATATACCCAATACCGGCATATCCGCGCGTGAACTGCAGGATGCCCTGGTCAATTCCCCGGTGCGCAGAATATTTTTGATGGTGGATGCATGCAACTCCGGCGCGGGTATCGACAGCTTCAACCGCTACCGTGCGTTTCAGCGGCGCTTCGCGCAACAGATGGGCCGCAACGCGGGTCTGTCGGTGCTGACGGCAACGCGCCGCGATCAGTTGGCGGCGGAAGTGCCGCAATTGGGCCACGGCTTGTTTACGCATACCGTGCTGGAGGGTCTGGGCGGGGCCGCCGACAACAGCCCTAGCGACGGCAGAATCAGCGCGCATGAACTGGCGAATTTCGTCGGGCAAAATCTCGAGCGCAAGGCGCGACCGTTCCTGGAGTCCCATCGCATGACGCAGAGCCCTGCCCACTTTGTCATCGGCTCGGATTTTCTGATTTCCGATGTGAAACGTTGATTTCGCACCGCCGCCGAATGTAGGCAATGCCTATCCGGTTCGTATCCCCGCATCCAGCCCGCGCAACAACGGCAAACAAACATCAATCGTCGGCGTGGCAATGCCCAGTTCGCGTGCGAACGCCTGTGTTTGTCCAAGCAGCCCGTCGATTTCGAGCGACTTGCCCGCGAGCACGTCCTGCAACGTGGAGGGTTTCGCGCCGGGCTTGCCGCGTGCGCGAATCGCCACTTGCTTCACGTTGACGTCGGCGCTCATGTCCCAGCCGAGCTTGCCGGCGACGGCGATGGTTTCGCTGATGATGCCCATCGACACACCCACCAGTCCGTCGTCGTTGGCAACGCCCGCCGAATCCAGTCGCGTCAGTGAACACAGCGTGTTGTTCGACGCGTTGTTGGCAAGTTTCTTGAACAGTTCGCGACGGATGTCGGCGCTGACCTCGGTTTCGATGCCGGTGCTTTTAACCAGATCGACGATGGTTTTCAGGCGCGCGCCGTTGGATAGGGAAAGATCGGGTTCGCCGAATACCCAGCGATTTTGATTGGAATTCACGATCACGCCGGGCGCCACAATTTCGTTGGGCGAATACACCACCGAACCGACCACGCGCTCGGGACGTATCTCGCGCCACAGCGCGCCGTCGGGATCAAGCAGCGACAGCGTGCCTTTGTTGCCGGGCAGCGCATGGTTAAACCACCAAGGTATGCCATTCAGCAAAAACACCGCGCAGCCGTCGGGCTTGATGAGTTTGCCGATGGCGGCGGCGGCGACGGACAGGGTTTGCGCTTTCAAGGCGACGAACACGATGTCCTGCAGCGGCAGGGTTGCGGCGTTGTCAGTGGCGGCGGCGGGCTTGCCGCCGACTTCCTTGCCGCTGACTTTGAGCGTGAGGCCGCGCTCGCGAATGGCCGCGAGCTGCGCGCCACGGGTGACCAGTGAGAGTTCGCAATTTTTTGCGGCGATCAATTGCGCGGCAAGATGGCCGCCCAGCGCGCCGGCGCCGAAGACACAGACTTTCATGAGGAGTTCCTGACTACGATTGAAGGAGGGCGCATTTTAGCGGATAACTTGCTTCACGCCCGCGCGGCGTCTAAGCTCCGCGCTGTTTGCAACGGAATGACAGGCTGTCGGTGATGCGGGGAATAGTAAGGTGTGTTTGGTGGTTCGCGTTGTGGGCGCTGGCGGGCGCCGCACCGGCGCACGCGCAGTCGGAATTCATCACCATGGAAACCTCGCTCCCCGCTGCGGCCTATGCGTCGTTCGCGCTGGCCGCCGACAGTAAAAGCTTTGCACCGGACAGCGCCGAAAACAAGGGGATGCTGGATAAGGGTTTCGGTGTTCCGATGCGCGTGCAGCAGGTGCATGACCGGCATGTGCAGATCGTGTCCCCATCGACCAAATTGCTGCTGACGGCGCCGTTCGGCTGGCGCGGATTCGATGATGGCAAGCGCACGCGGCTATTTACACCCACCGGTAACATCGGCATTACGTTTCAGTCGCTGCCGCTGGAGGGCTTTACCGATTGGGATGACGTGCGCGGGAAGGTATGGAATCTTGCGCGCCAGACCGCAGAGGCGCGCGCCAAAAAAGATCCGCGTTATCAGGCGCGGCTGATCCGGCTGGCCGACGGCACCTTCGGCATGCGCGAAACCAATATCAACGAAGGCGACGCGGGACCGTATTCCTCGGTGATTCTGTTCCGCCCGCATCCCAGCGATCCGAAGCTCGCGATACGCATGAACCTGTATACACCGATTGAGGAATTCGAGCGCTTTCTCGGACTGGCGGGACTGCTGCTGCGCGATATGCAGGCGGTCAAGTAAGGTAGGTTGGCGGCGAGCGCGGCGAACCCCCACGCTGCCATATCGCGATCAGCCGCCTTTATGTGCATCCAACGAGTGGTTGTGTTGGGCTTCGCAGGCTCAGCGCCAACCTACAATTAACTATCCCCTGCCAGCGTAGGGCATCTTCGTCGCCATTACCATCAGGTGATAGATGTTCACTTCGGGCGGCTGGCTGGCCATGAACAGCACCGAGCGCGCCACGTCTTCGCAGGTAATCATCGGTTCGGGCGCGACGGTACCGTTGGCCTGCTTCACGCCTTTGGCCATGCGTGAGGCGAGGGTGGACATGGCGTTACCGACATCGACCTGACAGCACGCGATATCGTACTTGCGGCCATCGAGCGCGATAGTGCGAGTCAAGCCCGATACGCCGTGTTTGGTGGCGGTG
>VFLF01000238.1 GCA_009885185.1 Nitrosomonadales bacterium
AACGGTTCCTGCAGGCAATGCCGCAAAGGCTGCGTTAGTGGGTGCGAATACCGTGAATGCGCCGTCACTTTTGAGGGTGTTGACGAGACCGGCCGCTTTTACGGCTGCCACCAATGTGGTGTGGTCTTTTGAATTGACCGCATTGTCTACAATGTCTTTCGTTGCATACATGGCGGCGCCGCCTACCATGGGATTTTTTGACTGCATCGAACCAGCAAACGCAGTGGTTGCGAGTGCAAAGGTGATGGCGATTGAAACAGCGAGATGACGAACTTGCATGCGATAACTCCAATAGATTGAGGGGGAGAACAATTTTGCGAAAACGCAGGAACATAAGATTTTTGCTATCACCACGATAGAGATGGTGAAGTCGTTGCGCGGTGAATTAATTTGCATGTTTTGTGTTGAAGGGGTGAAGTCATCACGCGGATTTCGCGCATACATAAATTTGTCGTTATTTTTCAGAAAAAAGTTTCATTAAACATATTGCTTGATGAGTTCGTCCCTCCGGCAAAGGGGAGGGTGTATGGTTTTTATCAAGGTATGTAGACGCAAGAAACTGGCTCGCTAAAATCATTCTTGACATACTGTGTATCACACAGTATTGTGCGCAACATGGTGAATACGGACGCATTCAATAAGTTAGAGCTCGAGCTACGGCGCGGGGTGGTGGTTTTGGCCACGCTCTCGCAATTGCGCGATCCGCGCTATGGCTATGAGCTTCGGCAGGCGCTGTCGGACAAGGGAATGCCGATCGAAGAGGGAACGCTGTATCCCTTGCTGCGTCGGCTGGAAGCGCAGGGCTTGCTGAAAAGCGAATGGAAACTCGAGGGCGGCTCGCAACGACGTTACTACTCGCTCAATGCCGAGGGTCGTAAATTGCTGAAGAAACTCATCGAGTCGTGGCAGGGCATGAACGACGCGATGAACGAATTGTTGAAAGAGGACTGATAATGAAAATGAATGCTAACGACGTGATCGAATCCTATGTCACCGATGTGGCCCTGCAATTGCCGCGCAAGCAACGCAATGATGTGGCGTTTGAATTGCGTGCACTGATCAACGAAGGCTTGCAGGATAAAGCCGAGGAAACCGGTCGCGCTATCGATGCTGCCATGGCAACGGAATTCCTGAATGCCTTTGGACATCCTGAGGCCGTTGCGGCACGCTATCGCCCGGCTTTGAACATCATCGATCCCGCCGATGGACACAAATTCTTGCGTGCCACTTTTATCGGCCTCGCGATTATCTGGGGTTTGGGATTGTTGGAGTTATTGCAAACGGCACCCGACGTCGGCTATCTCAATGCACTTGGCAAATGGTGGGTGGGCACGGTAGTCGGTTCGTTATGGTGGCCCGGTGTAATGGTGGCGGGATTTGGTATCAGCGCCTGGGTCGGTCGTCGCTGGCCACAAAACCCGGAATGGAAGCCGAAAGCGAATGATCGAATTCACGGCGGACGTGTATCGCTGATGATGGGAGTGATCGGGATTATGTGTGGCGTGTTCCTGCTGGTTGATCCGCATTGGATACTGGATTTTTTCTGGAACGGCAATGCCGCGCCTGCCGCCTACCAGGCGCTGACGTACACCGAATCGTTTCTGCAACTGCAGGGGCCGGTTTTGTTGGTGCTGTTGCTCTTGAATATTCCGCTCTTCGTTGCCGTGATCGTGAAAGGCCGCTGGTCGCCATTGCTGCGACGGATCCAGATCGCGTTGACCCTCGCTGACATTGTCGCGATGATCTGGGTAGTCGTGGGTGGGCCAGTATTGATGTCGCCCCATAGTGACGGTATGGCCAAGTTGCTGATACTGATCATCGTGTTAATCACGCTCGCAAGCATGGCGTTCGAGTGGTATCAAAGCGTAAAGCCGCACCCGACTCAGACGGTGCACGCGAGGTAAATTACAACGGGCATGTCGGCAACAGCGTAAACTAATTTTGCCTACATGCCGGAGTGATCCTTTGAATACCTCGCAAGCTCGATTGATTACCTGCAGTTTATTTCTGGCGGTATGGGTGGCCGCGTATTGGCTTCTATATTGGCTTGCCACGACCTATTTGTTGGAAGCAAAGAATCTACAGCTCGACAATGTGCCGCAGAAATTTCATGTCGTCATCGAAGAGGCAGGGCAAAATGGAAAGCCGGCCACGTATCGTTCAACGCCTTATCGTGCGTTGCCAGCGAATTTGCAATTGGCCCCCGGCGAATCGCTACGTGTGGGTACGAAGGCCTACAGCGATCTGGATTTGGCCGAAGCGCCGTCAAGCTGCTGCATGGATTTCAAAGTGCTCGATGACGGGCCGAATGGGCAGCTGATCGAACTCAATATCGACGACATGTCGTATTTGCGATCACGCTATCTGGTGCGCGGGAACCTGGTGGTGCCGGTCTCGTTCCGAAGCGATTTCAGCTTGTACTACCTTGGCTATTTTCTCCTCGGCGGCATCTTGGCCCTCCTTGTCACGCTTGGTGTGCGTCGACGGATACAGCCTTCGTCTAAACACAGTCCCTAGCAACGAGGCGCTCTTGTTACCTTGCGTAGGTTGCCAACCTGCGGCACCATGCAGACATGACCCATATCGATAAAAGGCATTACCCACGTCGCCGCGTCAATCTGCACGCGGTCGTCGCGCAGCATGCGCCTGCCACGGCGGTGATCGACCTGTCCGAAGGCGGCGCTGCGCTGGAATGGAATTTGCCGGGCAATATATCGATAGGCTCCAAGGTGCGTTTGCGCTTCCTGCTCGCTGCCGAACAAAGCCTCGAGATCGAAGGGCGCATCGTGCGGGTTGCCGATGGCCGCGCCGGCGTCGAGTTTTTGAGCGACCAGCAAAATCTGGTACGCCAGTTGATGGCTGAGACAAGATCGGAAGACTGATTTTTTCCGGA
>VFLF01000290.1 GCA_009885185.1 Nitrosomonadales bacterium
CTCTACGAGCTCACGGAAACGCTCGAAAGCCGTTACTTCGTACAGCTACGCCGCTACCACCAAGACCAAGAAAACCAGCGCGATCTCGGTCCCACGCCAGAACCCAGCGATCCGCCGTTTTAGTCACGCATCGCGCTGATCGCCGCGCGACGAACGCCTCGCGCGCCGCCCCCTTGTCTGTTCGCTAAACCGCGCATCCACCCCCAAAACTACGCGCTTCAAAATGACGCGCGTTTACTACCTCAGTAACAACTGGCACAGTGAACGCCGAACCGTCCTTCGAACGGTGCGCCGTCCTTACTCTTTGCACGTTGGTTACCGGTTTGCAGGCTTCGCATTTTCGGATCAATGTGTGACATCAGGGTATATTGTGCCAAAGTATCCGTGTGGGCAGCGCCCTGAATTCACGCTGTTGGCCGACATCGGAATTCGCGAAATCGGATACAGCCAATAGATGAGGTGCGCTCGGGGACTCGCAATACCTTCAAGGCGACAAAATTGCCGTAGAAGGCAGCTATTTTGTGGGTAAATTTGTCGGTAATATGATAACTAACTTAAGTTATACCTATATAATCAATAAGTTATTTCATATCCATGGCGGAGAGGGAGGGATTCGAACCCTCGAGGGCCTTGCGACCCTTCCGGTTTTCGAGACCGGTACATTCAACCACTCTGCCACCTCTCCGTGAGGCGCGGATTTTAGCAGAAAGCGCGCGGCACGAATATCGAACACAGGATTACGTACGCGTGCCAGATATACTGGCGCATTCGATCCACGAATTCCATGAGAAATACCATGACCAATAGCCGGCGAAATGCGCTGTTCACGGGGGTGATTGTCGGGATATTGAATGCTGCTGTTTCGGTGTCATGGGCGCAAACCTACCCCACGCGCCCCATTCGCCTGATCGTGCCGTATCCGCCGGGCGGGGCCGCCGATAACACCGCGCGTATCTTGTGGCCGCGCCTCGCGGAGGTGTTCGGCCAGCAAGTCGTGATCGACAACCGCAGCGGCGCGTCCGGCATCATCGGCGCCGATATCGTGGCCAAGAGCGCAGCGGATGGCTACACGCTGCTGCATGATGCGAGTGCGTTTGCCGTCAACCCGGCGCTGCGCAAGCTGCCGTTTGATCCGATCAAGGATTTTGTGCCGGTGGCGATGCTGATGCGCACGCCGAACATGCTGGTGGTGCACCCGGCAGTGCCGGTGAACACCGCGCGCGACCTGATTGATCTGGCCCGCGCGCAGCCGGGGCGCATAACGTTTGCGTCGTCCGGTTTTGGCAGCGCGCCGCACATGGCGGGTGAATTGTTTCAGTATGTGACGAAAGTAAAAATGGCACACGTGCCGTACAAGGGTGGCGGGCTGGCGTATGTTGATTTGCTCGGTGGCCACGTGCAGCTTTTCTTCGGTAGCATCGCCAGTGCATTGCCGCATGTGCAGGCCAACAAGTTAAAGGGCATCGCGCTCACCGCCGCCAAACGTTCGCCTTCCGCGCCGCAGATTCCCACGCTGGCGGAATCCGGCGTGCAGGGCGTCGAAGTGTATGAGTGGAACGGGCTGTATGCGCCCGCCGGTACGGCGCCGGCCATCGTCACGCGCCTCAATGGCGAGGTGAACAAACTATTGGGAAATTCTGACGTGCAGCAGCGCTTTTTTCAGATCGGCGCGGAAGCCGTGCCGGTGACGCCGGCGGAACTCGGCGCTTATGTGCGCGGTGAAATCGCGCGCTGGGGCAAGACGGTGAAGGAGATGGGCATCAAGGCGGAGTAACTACGACGCCGCCTGGTAATACAGATTCTGCGGGTGCCTTGCCTGCGCGAAGAAAAACCAGCGCTCGGCGAGCAGGCCGGCGTATTGAATGATGAAGGCGATGCCCGCGATCAACGGCATGTTGCCGCCGGCCAGCGCAGCCCACCCCAGCAACACCGCCGGCACCACAAACGCCAGCAGCAGAAACCCCCACTTCACGCTTTGCACCACTTGCCGTGTCTTGCCGTGAAAAAATTCGCGGGTGTTGAACGAGCTGCCCATGAAGCCCTGCGCCTTTTGCACGATGTGCGGATGACGCACGCCGATGGCGCTTTGCAGCGTTGATTTGAGCCGGATGCGCGCATTGCGTATGAGCGAGGCCGTGCGCGCGGCGGCGGCGGCGAGGGTCAGCGCCAATGCCCATTGCGCCAGCGGCTGCGCCAAGGCGGGGGCAAGTGCTGCCGCCAGCGCGGTGGCGAGCGTGAAGCCGGAGGCGCTGCCCAGCAGCGTGTAGTTGACGATGGTGAGCGGTGTCGCCCACTCCTGCAAAAAGCGCAGGCACACGTAGTTCATCGCGGTGATGTAGAAGAGCGCGAGACACAGCACCGCGCCTGCGATGCCGATGGCGTGGGTGTAACTGCCGCCACCCACCTGTGCCCAGCCGTGCAGCACCACCACCGCCATAAACGCCGGCAGTGCGATCACTTCACGCGACAACCACGAGGTGCGCCACATCGCCACCGCGCGCCACGCGCGTTCCGGGTGTCCCAGATGAAAAAACGATGCGATCAACCCTGCGACCAGAAACGCCAGCGCGATGCTGTCACCGATGACGAAAAACGTGGCCGCAGCGCCCGCGCCCATCCATCCGTTTTCGACGGCAACCAGCGCCAGAAACAAACCTTGTCCCGCGCCGATCAGCGTGGTGAGAAAAATAACGGAAAAAGCGGGGTTCATGGCTCGGTTTATGGTTTCGAAGGCGCGTCAGTCGCCTTCAGTTCGTTGGGGCGCTGTTGTTCCACCGTGCGGCTGAGTTGCTTGTCGATGGCGGATGCGCCGCGCCGCGGCAGATAATGGTTGGCGGGCTTAGTGTCCCACTCGGGCATCAGTTGATAACCGCCGTTTTCGCGGATGGCTTTGGAAACGATGGATTCAGGGTCGTGAATATCGCCGTAGAGGCGCGCGTTGGTGGGGCAGGCCAGCACGCAGGCCGGTTTGCGCTGCGTATCGGGCAGATCGGTATCGTTGATGCGATCCACGCACAGGGTGCATTTTTTCATCACCTTTTCTTTTTCGTCGAGTTCGCGCACGCCGTACGGGCACGCCCACGAGCAGTAGTTGCAGCCGATACATTTGTCGTAGTCGATCAGCACCAGCCCGTCGCTCTTGCGCTTGTAGCTGGCGCCGGTGGGGCACACCGGCACGCACGGCGGCTCTTCGCAGTGCAGGCACGATTTCGGAAAATGCACTGTCTGCGTGTCGGGGAACTCGCCCACTTCAAACGTCTGCACGCGATTGAAAAAAGTGCCGCTGGGGTCGGCGCCATAGGGGTTTTCGTCGGCCAGCGCGCCCGCGACGCCGCTGGTGTTCCATTCCTTGCAACTGGTGACGCAGGCGTGGCAGCCCACGCACACGTTCAAGTCGATGACCAAAGCCAGTTGTGTCATTGGCGTACTCCCTTGCCTGCGACAAACGCTTGCCACAGCCGATGTATTTGGGTGGTTCCCGGCAGCGGCTTTTGCACGTCGAACTGCGGCGAACTTTCTTTCGGCTCATCCGCGCCCGCCGGGTAGATGCGCACGCGCACGTCGTACCATCCGGCCTGGCCCGTCACCGGATCGGAGTTCGACATCGACGTGCCCGCGGCATTGGTGAGTTCATCCGCGATCAAGTGATTCAGCAAAAAGCCGCGCTGTGATTCGTTGGCGTCGGGCGCGAGATGCCACGCGCCGCGCGCCTTGCCGATAGCGTTCCAGGTCCACACGGTGCCGGGTTCGACCGCTTCGCTGTAACGGCACATGCAGCGCACCTTGCCGTGCATCGATTCCACCCACATCCAGCCGCCGTCGGCGATGCCCGCGGATTGTGCCGTTTTTGTGTTTATAAACAAATAGTTATGTGTATGTATCTGACGCAGCCAGGCGTTCTGCGAATCCCACGAGTGATACATCGCCATGGGCCGCTGGGTGATCGCGGCGAGCGGAAATTTTTGTTTGTCCGACAACGATACTTCCAGCGGCTCGTAATAAAACGGCAGCGGATCGAAATATTTTTCGATGCGGTCTTTCAGATGCGCCGGCGGCTGGCGTTTGCCGTGGCCGCGCGCGGCGAGGCGAAAACGCTGGAGTACTTCGGCGTAGAGTTGAATCATCACCGGATCGCCAAAGCGGCGCATCTTGGCGGCAATGGCCCATTCGTTGTAGCCCTGATTCCAGTTGCGCATGTACTGGTGCTCCGGCGGCAAATGGTGCTGGAACACGCAGTTATTCGCGGCGTACATTTCCCATTGTTTCGGGTTCGGTTCGCCCACCATCGATTTGTCGCCGTTCACACCGCGATACCCAATGAGAAAACCCTGACCGGAATTCGGTTCGGTCTGGAAGTTGACAATGAAATCCGGGTAGTCGCGAAACTTGCGCGCGCCCTCGGCGGTGGTAAACGCAGGCAGCTTTAACCGGCCTGCCAGTTCGATCAGCACTTCCTGAAACGGCTTGCACTCGCCCTTGGGCGGTAGTATCGGCACGCGCACCGCATCCACCGGGCCGCCGAATTCCGAAATGGGGCGATCCAGCATCGACATCACGTCGTGCCGTTCGAGATAGCTGGTGTCGGGCAGCACCAGATCGGCGTACGCGGTCATTTCCGATTCGAACGCATCGCACACGATGATGAAGGGGATTTTGTATTCGCCAGTGCTCTCATCGCGATCGTTCAGCATGCGCCGCGTGTCAGTCGGGTTCATCGCCGAATTCCACGCCATGTTCGCCATGAAAATCATCAGCGTGTCGATGCGGTACGGGTCGCCGCGCCAGGCGTTGGTGATCACGTTGTGCATCATGCCGTGAATCGCCAGCGGGTATTCCCACGAAAACGCCTTGTCGATGCGGATCGGCTCGCCTGCGTCGTCCACAAACAATTCCTCGGGTTTGGACGGAAATCCCAAGGGCGCGCCCACCAGCGGCGTGTCGGGCGTGACGGCTTCCCCATTTACGGGATTGCGCGCATACACCGGCGGCGTGCCGCGCGGGTAGGGCGCCTTGTGCCGGAAGCCGCCGGGGCGGTCGATGGTGCCGAGCAGCGACATCAATATCGACAGC
>VFLF01000343.1 GCA_009885185.1 Nitrosomonadales bacterium
CGCCACCCATGACAACAGCGCCGCGGCCGCCAGCAGCAGCAGCACGAACGCGCTGCCCTGGGCCAGCAACTGCCAGCGTATGTTGCGCGAGATATTCATGGCGATCCCCCGGCGCTATCCACGGAGGCGCCGCGCTTCAAGCTGACGCACGGTCAGCGCCAGAAACAGCACGGTGAGCAACAGCAGGCAGGCGATCGCGTAGGTGTCGATCACACCCTTGCCCAGCGGCTCAAAGTTTTTTACCGGCGAAAACACCTGCGCGAACGTGGCGAGTACGCCCAAGCCGCGCGTTTGCAGATTCTCCGCCACGTTTTCACCGACCAGCACCATGCCCAGCAGCGCGCCGAACGCGCCCAGCGCCGCGACGATGGGATGCGTGGTGAGACTGGAGACATACAGGCTCACCGCCGAAAACGCCGCTGCCATCAGCGCCAACCCGAGCACGATGCTGCCGATCAGCCGGTAGTCGAGTTTCGTCGCGGCAAACAGCGACAACGGCATCACTGCGATCAGCGCGAGGATCAACAGCAACATGCCCAGTAGCGCGCAGAACTTGCCGAGCACGATATCGAGTATGGAAATCGGCGCGGAGGTGAGCAGCACCATGGTTTGATTGCGGCGCTCTTCGGCGATCATGCGCATCGCCAGCAGCGGCACCGCAAACAGCAGTATTGCCGCGGCGGTGGCGAAGGTCGGCGCCGCTACCAGCTCGGTGAATCCGGGCGGGCTGGGCAGGCGGATCAACTGCGGCTGCAACTGCATGAAATCGTCAAAACGCTTGAGAAAGCCGTAGCCGATGATGAGTTGCACGAACGTCAGCACCACCCACGCGATTGGCGAGGTGAACAGCGACTTTAAATCCTTGCCGGCGATAGTGAAAATCATGACGCTTTGTCTCCCGCCGGCGCATCCTTGGTGGTGAGATTGACGAACACGTCTTCCAGATTGGTTTGCGCGGGGGCAATCTGGTGCAGGCCCCATTGCCGTTCGGCGGCGAGCGCCACGATGCGCTCGGTCGGGTCCGTGCCCGCGGCGATATGCACGCGAAACAGGTGGTCGCCTGCGCTTTCCGCGCGCGTCACGTCCGGTATCCCCGCCAGTTCACTCAGCGGGGGCGGGTTATTCAGCCCGACCAGCAGCACGCGCCCGCTGTGAAACTGCTTGAGAGCGGCGATGGTGTCGCTGTAGACGAGCTTGCCGTGATGCATGATCTGCACGCGGTCGCAGATGGCTTCGACTTCCGGCAGGATGTGCGTCGACAGAATAATACTGTGCGTGCCGCCGAGTTCACGGATCAGCGCGCGGATGTCGCGTATCTGATTCGGATCGAGGCCCACGGTCGGTTCGTCGAGAATAATCACGTCGGGTTCATGCACGATGGCCTGAGCGATGCCCACGCGCTGCTGATACCCCTTGGAAAGTGTGCCGATCAGTTTGCGGCTGACATCACTCAGCCCGCAGCGCGCCTGTGCCTTGTCCACGGCGGCGCGGCGGCGTGCCGAGGGCACGCGATGCAGCCGTGCCACCAGATCGAGATACTCGCCGACCTTCATGTCGCGATACAGCGGCGGGGTTTCGGGCAAATAACCGATATGCGCCTTGGCTGCCACCGGGGCATCCAGCAGATCAATGCCGCACACGCTGATCGCGCCCGCCGTGGGCGCGAGATTGCCGGTGAGCATTTGCATCGAAGTCGTTTTGCCCGCGCCGTTGGGGCCGAGAAAGCCGAGGACTTCGCCGCGCCGTAGTTCCAGATCGATGTCGTCCACTGCTGTATGTGCGCCAAAGCGGCGCGATAGCCCGTTGGCGGATAGCGTTACCGCCGGCGTGGCCGTGGGTGCAGGGGGCGATGTCATCGATAGTGAGTGGGTGAGGCGGCGCGCTTGTGGTGAGTGCGAAATATACCTAAACTGTGCAACTTAATGAAGTCAAACCTATCAAAATCTCCAAATAATCATTTGGTTATTGTTGGTTCTCGTTACTCATTCCTCGTGACGCTTGTTGCGGAAAGCCGCTTTATGACCTCACTTCAAGCAGGGCGCATGACTGCCGCGCTGTTGGTGTCCATCACGTGCCTCGCCGCCGTACCCGCGTTGGCGCAAGCGCCGGTGCAAACACTGCCGCGCACCAAGCCCTCGCCGTCCGCCAATCTGCCCAGTGTCGATCTGTCGCAGGAGTTGATGTACAAACTGATGCTCGGCGAAATCGCCTTGCAGCGCGGCCAACCGCAGGTGGCGGTGAGGACGTTTCTGGAGGTCGCACGCGAAACGCGAGACCCGCGCGTGGCGCAGCGTGCCACCGAAATGGCGTGGAACGCGCGCATGCAAAAAGAGGCATTGGAAGCCGCCAGCATCTGGCAAAAGGCCGATCCCGGATCGCAACAGGCGCGCCAGGTGATGGCGGCGTTGCTGGTCAATCAGGAGCAGTTAAGCGACGCACGGCCCCATCTCGAGCAATGGCTGGCCGCCGACAAGGCCAACATTGCGCCGAATTTTGTGCAGCTCGCGCAGTTGCTGGGACGTAACAAGGACAAGAAGGGCATACTCGATTTGCTGCGCGCGCTGGCGCGTCCGTACAACGACGTTGCCGAAGTGCGGCTGGCGGTGGCGCAGGCGGCATGGAATGCCAACGACGTCGATTTGTCGCTGGCGGAATCGCGCGCGGCGCTGACAATCAGGCCGGATTTCCAGTTGGCCGCGTTGTTCCAGGTGCAGGCGCTGCAACGCCGCGCCAATGCCGAGGCCCTGGCGTTCATGGAGGATTATCTGAAGCGCTATCCCAAGGCGAGCGACGTGCGTTTGACGTATGCGCGGCTGCTGGTCACCGAAAAACGCTTGCCCGATGCGCGCGCGCAATTCGAAATGCTGGTGGCCGAGGCGCCGAAGAATCCTGATCTGGCGATGTCGGTGGCGCTGCTGGCGATGCAGGCCAACGATTACGATACCGCGGAAAAACATCTGAAAGGCGCGCTCGCCGCCGGACACAAGGAGCCTGATCTGATCTGGATGTCACTGGGACAAATCGCCGAGGAACGCAAACAGTACGACGAGGCGCTCAAGTGGTACAGCGGCATCACCCCCGGCGAGCGCTTCATGAGCGCGCAGGCACGCTACGCCGGCGTACTGGTCAAGCAGGGCAAGATGACCGAGGCGCGCAAGCATTTGCAAACGGTCACGCCGCGCAACGATGCGCAGCGCCTCCAGCTGGTGCAGGCCGAAGCCGGTCTGCTGCGGGACGCGCAAGCCTATAAGGATGCCTACGATCTGCTGGGCAAAACACTGGAGGGCGCGCCGGATTCGGTGGATCTGCTCTACGACCAGGCGATGGTGGCGGAAAAACTCGACCGCATCGATGTGCTGGAGCGCAATCTGCGGCGCGTTATGGAATTGCAGCCCGATCACGCGCACGCCTACAACGCGCTGGGTTATACGCTGGCGGATCGCAACGTGCGGCTACCGGAAGCGCGCAAGCTGATCGAAAAGGCGCTGGAACTCGCGCCGCAGGACGGCTACATCATCGACAGCCTCGGCTGGGTGCTGTTTCGCATGGGGCAAACGAGCGAGGCGGTGGTGAAGTTGCGCCGCGCCTTCGAGCTGCGGCCCGAAGCGGAAGTGGGCGCGCATCTGGGCGAAGCGCTGTGGGTGGACGGCAAGCGTGAGGAAGCGCAAAAAATCTGGGCCGACATGCTCAAGCTCAGCCCGGAGAACGATGTTCTGCAAAGCACGCTCAAGCGCCTGGCGCCTTCGTTGCTGCGCACGGCTAAATGATTGCCGGCAGAGCGCTGGTCGCGCTCGCGCCATTATGGCTGGCGCTGGGCGGTTGCGCGATGCTTGCGCCACGTGACGCCGGGCCGCGCGCCGAGCCGTTTGATATTTTGGGGCGCGTGCTGGTCGGCTACGAGGGCCGCTCGTTCAGTGCCAGCGTGCGCTGGCAGCACGCGGCGCCGTTCGATGAAATCTGGTTGATGACGCCGACCGGCCAAACGCTGGCGCATCTGCGTGAAGACGGCAACGGCGCCACCCTCACCGGCACCGATCAGACCCAATATCACGGCGCGCATGTGGAGGCGTTGACGCAGCAAGGGCTGGGCTGGGAGTTTCCGCTGGCGCGCCTGCAACATTGGGTGCGCTGCCATCCCGCGCCGCATCTTGCCGCCGACGTCGCGGAACGCGACGGCACGGGGCGCGTGATGCGCATGACGCAGGAGGGCTGGCGCATTGCCTGCGAGTATTCCAGTGACGCGGAATATGGCGGCCTGCCGCGCCGCGTCGAAGTCAATAGCGCCGCGCAAAACATCCGGCTGGTGATCGACAGTTGGCGGCGCGATACGGCGACCGATGGCGGCCCGGGTGTTTCTATTACGCGGTGAGATGGGGGTGAGGGTCATGAGCGAGCCGTTTTCCGCCGCGTACCCGGCGCCGGCCAAGCTGAACCTGATGCTGCGCGTGGTGGGGCGGCGCGCCGACGGCTATCACTTGTTGCAGACGGTGTTTCGCCTGATCGATTACGGCGATGCGCTGCGTTTCCGGGTGCGCACCGACGGCGTGATAACACGCGTCAACGAGGTACCCGGCGTGCCGGTGGCGGACGATCTTTGCGTGCGCGCGGCAACGGCGCTGCGGCAAGCCAGCGGCACGCCACTGGGCGCCGATATTCAGCTCGACAAACGCTTGCCGCTGGGCGGCGGACTGGGCGGCGGCAGCTCGGATGCGGCGACCACGTTGCTGGCGTTGAATGATCTGTGGAAAACCGCCTTCACGCGCGCGCAACTGCTTGATTTGGCGGTCAAGTTAGGAGCCGATGTGCCGGTATTCGTGTTTGGCGAAAACGCCTTTGCAGAGGGTATCGGCGAGCAGCTCCGTGCGCTGGAGTTGCCCCCTGCGTGGTATGTGGTTTTGTGCCCGCGGGTGGCCGTGTCCACGGCGGCGGTTTTCAGTCACCCTGATTTGAAAAGGGACTCCCAAAAGGTTACAATACAAGGCTTTACTGGCGTTGGCGCTCTTAACGATTTACAGCCGCTGGTGCTCAAGCAATACCCCGAGGTTGCCCGTCATCTGGATTGGCTGTCGAGGTTTGGGCCAGGCTTAATGAGTGGTTCCGGCGCCTGTGTGTTTGCATCGTTTGGCAGTGAAAATGAAGCGCGGCAGGTGCTCGCGCAACTACCGGCGGGGCCGGCGGGCATGCAGGGTTTTGTGGCGCAGGGTCTGCAACGCCACCCGTTGCATCGCTTGGTGCAATAGAATAGACGTAAGTATATAAGTATTTGTTTTTATTGAATTTTTTGGGGAGTCGCCAAGTGGTAAGGCACCGGATTTTGATTCCGGCATTCGTAGGTTCGATCCC
>VFLF01000504.1 GCA_009885185.1 Nitrosomonadales bacterium
CAAGGAATGGGCCGCGGTGCATCGCAAACACCACGCCAAGTGCGATACGCCGGAGGACCCGCACAGTCCCGTCGTGTATGGCATCAACCGCGTGTTGTGGCGCGGCGTGTTTCTCTACGTGAAAGAGGCGCACAAGCCCGACACCATCGCTCGTTACGGCCATGGCACGCCCGACGATTGGCTGGAGCGCAATGTTTATTCGCGTTTCCAAGTGGTCGGGCTGACATTGATGGGCTTCATTGACATCGTGCTGTTCGGCCTCTTGCCGGGCCTCGCGATACTGGTCACGCAGATTGCATGGATACCGTTTTGGGCCGCCGGCGTCATTAATGGTATCGGCCATTATTGGGGCTACCGGCTTTGGCCGACGCCGGACGCCAGCAGGAATATTTCGCCCGTGGGCATCCTCATCGGCG
The DNA here is from genome assembly GCA_009885185.1 of Nitrosomonadales bacterium. The sequence continues at coordinate 417 of VFLF01000504.1, forward strand.
GCGAGGAACTGCACAACAACCATCATGCCCATCCCACCTCGGCCAAGCTGTCGAGCAAATGGTACGAATTCGACATCGGGTGGCTGTATATCCGCGCGTTCGAGTTGCTCGGCTTGGCAAAAGTGAAGCACGTCGCCCCGGTTCCTGTCTTCACCGAGCCCAAGGCGAACGTCGATCCGCAAACGCTGCAAGCCGTGATAGCGTGCCGCTACGATGTATTGGCGACCTACGCCAAGCACATTGAACGCGTCTACGCCGACGAGATGCGCAAAATGCGGCAAGCAGCGCCGCGCGATGCCCAGCTCCTTCACAGCATCAAGCCCTGGCTCAACCAGAACGAAAAGATGGTGCCTGCGTCCGTACAGCAAAAACTCGCCGAGGCGCTGCCGAAATCACGGGTGCTCCTGACCATGGTGACCATGCGCCGCGACCTCGCCGCGATATGGGAACGTTCAGCCGCCACGCGCGAGCAACTCGTCAAGCAGTTGCAGGATTGGTGCCAGCGCGCCGAAGCCAGCGGCATCCACCCGCTGATAGAGGTGTCGCAACGCTTGCGCTGCTACGCATGACCCGCGAACGCCTGTCGCATTGACGCATCAAGGCAGGATGCAATGCTACGAATATTAGTACCGGTGGATGGGTCTGAAAATTCACTCCGCGGCTGGAGCAGTGCCATCCACTCCTTCGGTGCCAGCCTGCCGGAGATCATGGCGCAAGTGATCGGCAGCAATGTCGGCTCGATCACATCTTCCAGCAGATCAGGCTTTGCCCCTGGTCGGCCTGCTCGCCAGTTACTTTACCTACCTGCTGCTACGTCCGATGCTTTATCCGCAGGATCTCTGACGATAGGAGATACGCCCAGCGGTTACGCCGGCGCTTTCCGCC
>VFLF01000468.1 GCA_009885185.1 Nitrosomonadales bacterium
CTGACCGAAAGCGAGGAGAAATTCAGACAGTTAGCGGAAAATATTCAGGAAGTCTTCTGGATTACCGATGTGGCACAACGGAATACGCTTTATGTAAGCGCTGCATTTAGAAAGATTGCCGGCTATCCCGACATTTCTCTTCTCGAAAAACCGGGACGCTGGCTGCGAATACTGCATGCGGACGATCGGCGGCGTGTATTGGAGGCGAGGAAGGCGCTGCCGGACGGCGCGTACGACATTGAATACCGAATTGTGCGTCCGGATGGCGAGGTGCGGTGGATTCACGATCAGGCTTTTCCTGTCTTTGACAGCGCGCAACGTGTATACCGAATAGCAGGCATTGCCAGCGATATTACGCGCCGTAAAGAGGCCGAGGAGCGGCTGGTTCACCTCGTGCATTTCGATGCGCTCACCGGGCTGCCGAATCGCGTGCTTTTTTATGATCGCCTGACACAGGCAATGGCTCAGGCGCAACGCGGGCGTTCGCTGGTGGGCGTCCTGTTTATCGACCTTGATCGCTTCAAACTGGCAAACGATACGCTGGGCCATGCGGTCGGCGATTTGCTGCTCAAGGAGGTATCGCAGCGCCTCGCGGATTGCATTCGCAAGAGCGATACCGTGGCGCGTCTAAGCGGTGATGAGTTCGGCGCGATACTGAGTGACTTGCGTCAAGATGAGGATGCGCATGTCGTCGCACAGAAATTGGTGGAAGTGCTGGCCGAGCCGTTTTGTATTCAGGGACACGACATTTTTGTCACGGCGAGTGTGGGCATTAGTATGTATCCCACGGACAGCGAGGATGCGCAACAATTGCTTAAGAACGCCGATGTGGCGATGTATAGTGCCAAGGTCAGTGGGCGTAACAATTTCCAGTTTTATACCAGCGAAATGAATGCGCATTCGGCGCATCGCCCGGGGATGGAAAACGGCTTGCGAAGGGCACTGGAGCGGCAGGAGTTTCTGTTGCATTATCAGCCGAAAGTGGATTTAACCGACGGCAGTATCACTGGATTCGAGGCGCTGCTGCGCTGGCAACGCCCTGGTATCGGCCTGGTGTCGCCGGCGGATTTCATACCGCTGTTGGAAGAGACGGGTCTCATCGTGCCGGTGGGCGAATGGATCATCAACGCCGCATGCGAGCAGATTGTGACGTGGCGATGCGAAGGCGTTGAGCCACGACCGATTGCCATTAATTTATCCGCGCGCCAGTTCGCGGACAAGAATCTTCGCGAGGTGATTACTCGTTCGCTGGAACTGCATCAGGTGAATGCGCAATTATTGGAACTGGAGATCACGGAAAGTTCCCTGATGAACAACACGGAGGATGCCATTACTACGCTGAAATATTTTAAGTCACTCGGTTTGCGCACATCGATTGACGATTTCGGCACGGGTTATTCCAGCTTGAGTTATCTCAAGCGCTTCCCGCTGGATGCACTCAAGATCGATCGCTCGTTTGTAAGTGATATTACCCATGACATTGATGACGCCACAATTACGCTCGCCATTATCAGCATGGCGCACAGTCTGGGCCTGAAAGTGATCGCGGAAGGTGTTGAGACCGAGGCGCAGCTTGCGTTTCTGAGGGATAAAGGTTGCGACCAGATCCAGGGTTACTATTTTTCCAGGCCGGCAACAGCCGGCGACTGCGTAAGGATGATGCGCGATGACCGGCGCCTTGTTTTGCCTGCTGTGGGTTTCAACTCGCAGCCGCCGGCCCTGCGGCGTGTGCCAGATAACAGGGATGCTCAGGCGACGGTCATGGATCGGCTATCCATGCCGGTCATTTCCGTCGATGGCGCGGAAAAACGCATGATGAATTAGCGGCGCGCGTGCGCCAGGTTGACGATGCTATTTTCCTGACGCGACCTCGGGATTCAGCAGCTTGACGGCTTTCCCTTCCGCGTAAGCCGCCGCCTGTTCAAACGCTTCGCCAAAATAAGCGCCGTAGGTGCCGGGTTCGAGCCATGCGCTGTGCGGGGTGCAGATGACATTCGGCATTTTGAGCAGCGGGTGATCGCCGTTTTGTACCGGTTCGTTTTCGTAGACATCGGTGGCGGCGAAACCGGGGCGGCCTTTTTTGAGGGCATCGACCAGCGCGCCGGGGGCGAACAGTTCGGCGCGCGCGGTGTTGACGATCAGCGCGGTGGGTTTCATGTGGGCGAGGTCGGCAGCGGTGATGATGCCGCGCGTGGCTTCGATCATGCGCAGGTTGACGCTCAACACGTCGGATTGTGCAAAGAATTCGGCTTTGTCGGCGGCGGCTTCGTAACCCAGTTCGAGTGCGCGTTTAGCGGTGGCGTCGCGTCCATAACACAGCACGCGCATGCCGAAGGCCGCGCCGGCGGCGGCCACCGGCTCTCCAATTTTGCCGAGGCCGTAGACGCCGAGCGTCTTGCCGCGCAGGCTGGTACTGAGCCAGTCACGCCATTTGCCTTGCTTCATCAACGCGGCGTCGTCGGCTACACGGCGCACCGAGGCAAAGATCAGCGCCCAGGTATGTTCGGCGACAGTGAAGGGCGAGGCGTGCGAGCCGGCGCACACACTGACGCCGTGATCGGTGCAAGCTTTCACATCAATGGCGTGGGCGCTGCGACCGGTTTGCGCGATGAGCTTTAATTTCGGCAGTTGCTCGATCAGCGCGCGGGTGAATTGAGTGCGCTCGCGCACGGCGACGATGATCTCGGCGTCGCGCAGTTTTTCGACCAGGGTTTCAAACGAAGGCGCCACATCGCGCAGCACCGTGACGTCGTGCCCAGCCAGTTTGGCGAGGCATTCCAGTTGCGGCACGAGGCCGTGGTAGTCGTCGGGGATGACTATTTTCATGATGGGTGCAGTTTATCATGCACCCACCGCGTAACTCGATTGAACAAATCGGCGAGCCGTTTGTTCTTGTCACCAGCCCCTCACCCTGCCCCTCTCCCCGAAGACCGGGGAGAGGGGACGAAGTGCTTAGCGGTGATGACCGCCGCCCTGATGATGTCCACCGCCGCCGCCACGGTAGCCGCCGCCGTGACCGATGGGATAAACCACGCAGCCGGACAGCACCGCCGCGATGGTGACTGCAACAATCAGTTTGATGGCTCTCATGGCGCTTTCTCCTCGTTATAGATGTGGATATCCACGCTCTCAATAACGAGCGAACGATGATTGTGACGACGACCGCCGCGTAACAGAAGTCGTGATAGTGTAAGCAAATGTTGCACACCTGCGCGACGCGGCCTGCCGGGTGTGTCAAAATCATTCTTTAATTCAACAACTTCACTATCAAGGACGCAGACAATGGAACTCGGACTCAAAGGCAAGGTCGTGGCGGTCACCGGCGGCAGCGAAGGCATTGGGCGCGCCACAGTGCGGCGTTTCGTGGCGGAGGGCGCGAAGGTGGCGTTTTGCGCGCGGCGCAAGGAAGCACTGGAAACACTTGCCGATGAAATGCGCAAGGCCGGCGGCGACGTCATGTGCATGGCGGCCGACGCCAGCAAGGCAGGCGAGATGGAGGCCTTCATCGAAGCTACCGCCAAACACTTTGGGCGTATCGACGTGGTGGTGAACAACGCCGGCGGATCAGGGCAGGTGGCGTTTGCCAGCGTGCTGGATGACGAGTGGCAGAACGACATCAATATCAAAGTGTTTGCGCAGATACGCACCTCGCGCGCGGCGATCCCGCACATGAAAAAGCAGGGCGGCGGGCGCATTATCAATCTGAACATGGTGGGCGCCAAGCAGCCGGGCGCCGCGATGTTCCCCACCACCGTCAGCCGCGCGGCGGGGCTGGCGCTGACCAAGGGATTATCGAAAGAAGTCGCGGCGGACAATATTCTGGTTAACGCGGTGGCGGTGGGCAAAATAAAATCGGCGGGGCAGGAGCGCGGCGCCAAACGCAATAACATCACGGTGGACGAGCACTACGCGCGCAACAGCAAATCAATCCCGATGGGCCGCATGGGTGAATCGGAAGAAGTCGCCAACGTGATCGCGTTTCTCGCGTCGGATGCGGCGAGTTATGTCACGGGAACCTGCATACACGTGGATGGCGGGGTGTCGGGGGTTCTGTAAGTGTTTGTTTTTAAATAATATCTTCATATTTAAAATCCTTCATCGTCGTTCCCGCGCAGGCGGGAACCCATAACACCGTGCCACTTGATACAAAACGGCCCCATCCTACCTTCCCAAAGGGAAGGGGATACCCGCCTGCGCGGGAATGACGGGCGTGTTTGATTGCAGCAGCAACACGGAGACCGCATCACGATGAAATGTTTTCAATCCAGCCGAATCGCCTGCGCGTTCGCCCTGTTGATGTCAGGTGCCGTACTGGTACAAGCCGCGGACACTTACCCGTCCAGATCGATACGCATGGTGATTCCGTATGCCGCGGGCGGCGGGCCGGATGTGGTGGCGCGCATCATCGCCGACAAGGTGACGCCGGGCTGGAATCAGAATTTTGTGTTCGACAATCGCGGCGGTAGTGGCGGGGCAATCGGCGCGGCGATTGTGGCAAAGGCCAATCCTGACGGCCACACCGTGCTGCTGCATACCGCCGCGATTTCCAGCCTGCCGTACTTCTACAAAAATCTGCCCTACGATACGGCGCGCGATTTGGCGCCGATCACGCTGGTGGCGAAAAACGTGGGCTATGCGCTGATCGTCAATCCGAAGTTGTCGGTGAAATCAGTCAAGGATCTGGTCGCGCTGGCGCAGGCGAGTCCCGGCAAACTGAACTTCGGCTCGCCGGGTGTCGGCAGCGTGGGGCATCTGGCCGCCGAGCTTTTTGTCAGTGCCGCCAAAGTCAAAATGACGCATGTGCCGTACACCGGCATACCGGCGATGATGACGGATATCATCGGCGGCCAGATCGATCTCGGATTTCCTGCCGCGCCCTCGGCGATGGCGCTGATTAACGCAGGCCGCGTGCAGGTGCTCGGCATTACCGGTGAAAAACGCTGGGACAAATTGCCCAACGTGCCGACGCTCGACGAAGCCGGCGTCAGGGGTTACAAGTTCTTAAGCTGGTACGGGCTGTGGTTTCCAGCGGGCACGCCCGCCGCGTACGTGAAGCGGGTGCGCGATGACGTGGCGGCGGCGGTGAAAGACCCGGCGGTGCGCAAGCGTCTGGATGAACAGGGTCTTGACGGCATCGGTTCAACGCCCAATGAGCTTGCGCGCATCGTGTCCGATGAGTTGGCGATGAACAAGGACCTGACCGCGCGCATCGGCATTGTGCCGCAGTAAACGTGGTTCCGTAGCCCGGATGCAGCGCAGCGAAATCCGGGGTTCGGCGCCAGTGGATGGCCCTGCAATACGCTGCGTTCCTTGCAGGCTACTTGCTGGAACTTATAGCCGAACACAATTCACACCCGTCATTCCGGTGAAAGCCGGAATCCAGTGCGTATTATGATGCGTAGCAACTTGAATTTTGATCCTTCGGATCGGGTTTACGTGCTGGATTCCGGCTTTCGCCGGAATGACGGTGTTGGTGTGCGTGTGCTCGAAGCCAGGTTTTGAATGTTCCATGAAGAACGCAACACAACACTAATTGCAGTTGCGCGTATCCATCAACACCGTGGCGCGGTGGCGGGTGTAGGGGCGCCCGCGTTTTTGCGCGAGCGGGGTCCACCACACCACGGCATTGTCGCGCCGGGTGTAGAGGTTGACGGGCATGCGCGCGACGCTGCAATTTTCGAGTGTGATGTTGGCCTCGCGTACGCGATGCGCCCATTGCGGTATCCATTCCGACTGCGCGCGAAAACACTCGAGGTAGGCCTCGCGTTCCAGCGCGGGGCCGCACTGGCCTTGTTCGGGATGCGCGAGCCACACCACGCCGCGCCGCGTGTCGATGCTGGCGCGCGCGACCACCGCGCCGTTTTCATCGAGAAACACGAGCTGGCCGTTGCGCATGCGGCTGACAATGCCGGGCGCGGTGCGATAGTTGATCTGCACGTCAAACGTCGCGTGCGTACGCGCGTGCCAATAGCCGTAGGCCGCCGCTCCCGCCGCGCCGGCGAACGCGGCGGCGATGATCGACAGGAAAATCTTCAGTGGCCGCTCGCCATCGGAATATTATCGAGATCGCGGGTGTGACCCCGCCGCACGTACGCCCAAACGTCGGCCAGTTGCGCATCCGACAGCAAGGTTGCGAAAGACGGCATCGCGCCGCGCGCAGTCTTGGAGGCGCGCACGAAATCACTTTCGCTTGAGCCGGCTGCGTATGCGGCCAGATCGTAGGCGGCGTCTGTCTTGGCAAGACGCACGCCATGACAGACGGAGCAACGCTCGCCGTAGGTGATGGCGCCGGCTCGCTCGCGCGGGGAGGCGATGTCCTGCGCGAATGCAATCACCACTGGAAATGCCGCCGGCAGCAGTGCTGCGGCGTACCATCTATAGCGCATTTATCTGATAAGTATTTGTTTTTATTTCATATTTTATGTAGCAACGCTACGCACTTTATCCGGCGTGAACGGCAAATCGCGCAGCCGCTTGCCGGTGGCGTTGGCAATCGCGTTGGCGATCGCGGCGGCGGTGGGGCCTTGCGAGCCTTCGCCCACGCCGAGCGGTCTTTCGTTCGGCAGGTTGATGATATGCACCTCCACCGCCGGCACATCGGCGAAGGTGAAGATCGGGTAATCCGCCCATGAGCGCGTGGTGATGCGCTGGCGGTCGAACTTCACCTGCTCTTTCATCGTCCAGCTTGCCGCTTGAATGATGCCGCCTTCGATCTGATTGATGATGCCGTCGGGGTTGACGGCGAGGCCCGCGTCCACCGATGACACCGCGCGCGTGACTTTGACATTGCCCGCGCGGTCTATCGTGACATCGGCCACCACCGCGCAGTAGCACGCAAGGTTTTTGTATTGCGCGAAGGCGATGCCGCGCCCCGACGAGCCGTTGCCGCTTTTGCCAATACCGATGTTGGGCTTCCAGTTTGATTTCTGCGCCGCAAGTTCGATCACCGCGCGGGCGCGCGGGTTTTTCATGTGCCGCAAACGGAACTCCACCGGGTCCACGCCGGCGGCGAGCGCAGCTTCGTCGATGAAGGACTCCAGCGCGAACACATTGGCGTACGCGCCCAGCGTGCGCAGCGCCGAGGTGCGCACCGGCATGTCCGTCAGGTAATGCAGCAGAATGTTTTGCCGTGGAAAATCATACAGCGGCACCGCGTTGCGATCCGCCGCGCCCGAGGGCTGCGGCGAGTTGTTCGGCGTGGCGGGCAACGCAGGCTCCGCGATATGCCAGCCGCCCAGCACAAAACTGCCGGCAGGGTTGCTCATCGGGCGCGTCGAGTGCGGATGGCTCCAGATCTCGTGCTGCCAGTTGACGATGTTGCCGGCTTCGTCAAGCTGCGCCTGCATTTTCATCACCATCGCCGAACCGTAGGGTTCCCACTGGAATTCATCTTCGCGCATCCATTGCAGCTTCACCGGGCGGCCGCCGGTGGCGCGCGCGAGCAGGGCCGCGTCGCAGGCCACGTCATCCGCGCCGTTGTGGCCATAACAACCGGCGCCTTCAACGTGGGTACAAATAATGTTGGCAGCAGGGGTCTTGAGTACCTTAGCCAAATCATTACGCAGCGGGAATACGCCCTGACTGTGTGTCCATACGGTGTATTTGCCGTCCTTCAACTGTGCCACGGCGCACGACGGGCCTATCGAGCCATGCGCCTGAAACGGCCGCGTGTATTCGGCTTCGACCGAGGTGACTTTGCCACCGCCGGCGGTGGCGGGCGTTTTGGTGTTGATGACCATGTCGCGCGAGGGCATCTTTTTCAGATGCTCGTAAAGTGCGGCGCCCGTTGTTGTCCCGCCCGGCGGAAGATCCGGCGTTTCATTCCACTTGGCCGAGGCGCGCAGCGCCTGCGCCGCCTTGATCGCCTGCTCTTCGCGCTCGGTGGCGACCGCAACAAAATTGCCGTCGCGCATCACCACCACCACGCCGGGCATGGCCTTGGCCGCGGCCTCGTCCACGGAAGCGAGTGTTGCTCGATACGACGGCGGACGCACCACGCGCCCGAACACCATGCCGGGCAGGCGCATATCCTGCACGTACGCCGCGCCGCCGGTGACCTTGGCGGGCAGATCGCGGCGCGGCAGGTTCTTGCCGATGACTTTATGCTGCGACGGCGCCTTGGGTTTGAAGGTGGCCGTGGCTTCGCGCTTGAGGTTGATGTCCTTGATGAGATCCCAATAGGTGACGCGCACCGGGCTGGCGCTGATCGCGCCGTCGGCTACGCTAAGCTTCTCGATGGCGACGTTGAGTTTTTGCGCGGCGGCAGCAAGCAACAGACCGCGCGCTTCGGCGCAGGCAAAACGCAGCGCCGTGCCGCTGTTTTCCACCGACAGGCTGCCGGCGGTCATGCCTTCATCGGGCGTGCGCGCGGTATCGGCCGACACCATTTCGATGCGCTCGTAAGCGACATCGAGTTCATCGGCGGCGATCTGCGCCAGCGCGGTCAAAATGCCCTGACCGAGTTCGCATTTGCCGGTGTGGACGGTGACGGTGCCGTTGGCGTTGATCCGGATCCA
>VFLF01000540.1 GCA_009885185.1 Nitrosomonadales bacterium
ATCACGGCTCCAAAAAGACAGAAAACTACACAGCTTCGGCAAAAAGTACAAGTCCACAGCCAACGACATAACCTTTTCATTCATATGGCGTTTTGATGCAATTGCCCTGAGCAACCGGTTGGGGATAGCGTTCGCGGATGCACTGAAAAACACCTAAAGGCTGGCGCACGTGTGCGCGCAAGGCCGAGCATCTTTACGCCGTCACCCAAAGTTGGGAGATCTCGATTTGCTAATGGGCCTTGGTGGGGGCCGATTACTGCGATTGTGGATTCGCCATGGCCTGCCTATTCTCGTGGCAACCACAACCCTAACAACTTCAAGATCACCGTCTACCTTCATTGCGGCGATCTTAACCATTATCCAGCCTCGGCGACCCATGCTAAAGCCGGATGAATCACTTTTTTTCAGTGATGCTATCCGGCCCGACTGACTCAGCAGGTCTCAGCATCCCGGCCACGCTTCCGGCGGTGGATGCTACGGTAGGGAAGCTGTACGGTATGGCTGCCCTCGCCGGTAGAGTTCAATCTGACGAAGGGATTCTCCCCGAGATTTCGTCGTGATTTCTGGGAACTCCAGCGCCTTATTCTGCCAGCGCATTGCCTCAGAAAAATTGCCCGTTTCGGCATAGGCCGCAGCGAGCGTCCGCAGTACGTGAGCTTCCTTCCAGTCTGTTAATTCAGCGGCCTTGCGCGCCAGCTCTAAGGCGCGTGCGCCATTTCTAACTGAGGCGACCGGTGTAGTAGCCAACATCCAGGCGCAATTGTTATGGGCATTTGTGTGCTTTGGATCGAGGCGAATCACTTCATTGAAATCGGTTATCGCGCCGTCGTGGTCGTGCATGTGGATCCGCAAGATCGCACGGTCGTAGTAGGCGTTCAGGAAGTGCGGATTGAGGCGCAAAGCGTGGTCGTAATCAGCAAGCGCACTTTTGTAGTCTAGCTGGTGGGTCTTTGCGAGGCCACGATTGTAGTGGACCTCTGCGAGCCGCGGATTAAGACGCAAAGCGTCGTCGTAATCAGCAATCGCAAGGTTGTGGTCGCGCTTTTCATACCAATGGGCACCACGGTTGGCGAACGCAATTGCAAGATTAAACGGGGATAATGTCCCCTCGCTTATCAATCGAGTGCAGGCGGCAACGGCCTCGTCCGGATTCTTGTTTGTCTCACACTTTTCGATGTCCGATTGCGATGCATTATTCGATTGCGCATTGGCCCCATGCGGCGAAAGGCCAAGCAGCAAAGCCAGCAAAACTTGTTGTGGCTGGAGATTCCAGCCCAACTTAAGGTGCTTCCAATCTGAGCTCATGGCAAACTCCATTGATCCTAGCCTGCGACGACTATGTGCCGCTTTATGACCCTATCCGGAGACTAGAAGTGTTGCCTTGGGCGTTCTGTACGATATCGAACATAACGTTTGATCTATTTCGATACGCGTGACGGATGTGCTGAGCACAGTCGAGCAAACGGGTGACTTGAGCGCAAATGCACCATTTTGTGCAGCCGGGACTGAGTTCTGGGCCCGACGTACAGGGCCCGAACCGCAGGCGCTCGATATCCGACACAGGCACTGGGGCGAGCCAAGCATCGGGTGGGCGCATCCACCGTTCGAATTTCTGAGACACCAGAACCCCGTTGTCGGCAAAATCTGGACGTTTTGTAATGAGCGTCGTGCCCTGCAGGGAGGCGCTGCTGCTTGCGCTTCGCGACATGACTTGTGACAATCGCGCCTCTTCGTATACTCCTGCATCGGCCCAAACAATGGACTTCAAACTCTCGTCCGAACAACAGCAATTCCGCGATGCCGTCAGCGGCTTTGCGCAAAAACATCTGAAAGCCGGCGCGCTCGCCCGCGCGCACGAAGCCGAGCATCCGTGGGATGTGGCGAAGTTGATGGCGGAGCAAGGCTTGATGGGCATCGCCTTCCCGGAGGCCGACGGCGGGCAAGGCGGCTCGCTGATGGATGCGATTCTGGCGATTGAGGCCGTCACCGAAGCCTGCCCGCGCAGCGCGGATGTGATACAGGCCGGCAACTTCGGCCCGGTGCGCGTGCTGGCCGAGTACGGCACGCCGGATCAGAAAAAGCGCTATCTCGACAACATCCTGCGCGGCGAATCGGTGATCTGCGTCGGTATGACCGAGCCGGATGCGGGCAGCGCGGTGACTGATCTCACCACCAGCGCCACGCCCGACGGCGACGGCTACCGCATCAACGGCGTGAAGGTATTTCAAACGCACGCCACCATGGCGGAAGTGATGTTGACCTATGTGCGCTTCGGCCCCGGCGTGGGCGGCATCGGCTCGGTGCTGATTCCGCGCACCGCCGAGGGCTTCAAGCAGGGCAAGGCGGCGAAGTTTTTCAACGGCGAAGAATGGGTGCAGACCTATCTCGACAACGTGTATGTCGGCCCGGAGAACGTGCTGCTCAAAGAAGGCGGCTTCAAAAAGCAGATCGCGGGTTTTAACGTTGAGCGCATCGGCAACACCGCGCGCTCGCTGGCGTTCGGGCGTTACGCCTATAACGTGGCGCGCGAGTGGGCGATGCAGCGCAAGCAGTTCGGGCGTCTGCTGTGCGAGTTTCAGGGCATCCAGTGGAAATTCGCCGACATGAAAATGAAACTCGACGCCGGGCAGTTGCTGATTTACCGCGCGGCGGCCAATGCGGTGAACGGCATTCCGTCGCAGGAAGACACCGCGATTGCCAAGGCGTTTTGCAATCAGGCCGGGTTCGATTGCTGCAACGAGGCGATGCAGATCATGGGCGGCATGGGCTACACCACCGAGACGCTAGTGGAATACTGTTTCCGCAAATGCCGCGGCTGGATGATCGCCGGCGGCTCGATCGAGATTTTGAAAAACCGTATCGCGGAAAGTATTTTCGAGCGGTCGTTTTCGCAGCGTCCGCCGAAAGTAAAGTGACTCAACGTTCGACCCAGTGAAGCAAAGCAAGGCAATATAAGCCCCGTCATTCCCGCGAAAGCGGG
>VFLF01000432.1 GCA_009885185.1 Nitrosomonadales bacterium
CCCATCCTTCTTGATCTTGTCGCCGACAAGGTCCTTGCCGTTTTGGTGCTTGTGCTCCTTGACCTTCTGTTCCTTGCCGTCTTTATTTCCCTTGGTGTCGCTCTTCTCCGTCCGGTCTTTATCCTTGGGCTGGGCGAGCGCGTGACCGTTCAAGGTCGCCAAGCCTACGACTGCGAATAGTGTGATGAGAAACTGCGCGATGCGAGCCATTTTTGAATCTCCGATTGGTTGTTTGTCGGTTTGATAGAGTAATTCCGAACCCAAGCGCTTTCTGTGCGGTATAGAACATAACCGTGCCACGGTGCACCAGACCGGAGAGTTTTTAGCGGCAGGCAGGTGCAGGGTGTCGATTAATCGTCAAATTGGAGGTCGGCGCTGAGCGCCTCTTTTGGGCCGGGAAGCGACTCTGCCCCGAGGTTTCCAATTTGCTCCAAAGCCGCCATTGAAGTGCTGGGCAGCTTCTGCCAGCTTGCTCCCTGCGTCCCGCTACTCTGCCGTTTCCGCGTGGCGATCACCACCCCCATCGGCTGCCCCCCCAGCGTGTCCCCTCGGCCTCACGTCGCGCAACCTCTGGCCAGCTTCGAGATCCGCCTCCCCCCTCGCCTCCTCGGCTGCGCTTACAGCGCCCTGCCCGGCTGCTCATCCGTGACTCTGTTCGGTTCCCGCTCGGTAAAAACTTGGAAGAATCTGGGTAAGGCCATGTTTGCGTTCGCCTTCCCGCACGTGTGACCGGCGGTGCAAAACCGCGTATTCTTGGCGGCATGCGAAAAGCAGGCATCGATTATGCTTATATTGTGAGCGCACGTTTTTTCCTGTAGACGATTTTCTGTCTTATCAAGCAGATAACGCTGAACATGGCACGTTGTGACCACACTACGGGGCGGGCAGATGAGTTTCCGCCAACCTTTGTTACTGAATCAAGACGAAGTCGTGGTGAAGATACAGGGGATAAGCAAATGATAGGCCTGTTGTATTTATGCAATAGGCCTGCGAATGTTTATTGGAAGATGCCAAATTGATTGACAGTCGTCGCTCTCCTATATAACTTAAACGTCTACAATAATACGTTAAAAATAAACGCTAACTTGATGAATTTGTTAAAGATTATAAGTTCTTCTGGAGAAAAACATGAAATCAAAATCAACAAGAGTTGCGGAAACGCTGGGTCTGCTGGCACTTGCTGTAATCGCCAGCCCGTTAGCAGTGGCGGCAGATCGAGGCTTTTACATCGGCGGCAACGTTGGTCAGTCGAGAGCGGACTTCGATGAGGCGGGGATTGCAGCCCGGGTGCGGGCACCAGGACTTGCCACGACGTCGATCGCCAGTGACGACCGCGACACGGGCTATAAGCTCTTCGGCGGTTACCAGTTCAACCGGCATTTTGCCGTTGAAGGCGGCTATTTCGATCTGGGAGATTTCGGTTTTTCTGCGACCACGATACCGGCGGGAACGCTGAACGGTAATTTTAGCGTTAAAGGCCTGAACTTGGACGCAGTGGTCTTTCTGCCCATGACAGAAAAGTTTTCTGCATTCGGCCGGGTCGGGTTGAACTACGCCAAGACCAGTGATTCCTTCAGCAGAACCGGCGCAGTCGGTGTGCTCAATCCCAACCCTTCCGACCGCGATACGAACGTCAAGTTCGGCTTGGGGCTTGAGTACATGTTCACGCCACGTTTCGGAGCGCGTGCGGAGGCGGAACGCTACCGGGTTAGCGATGCTGTCGGCGGCAAAGCTAACATCAATCTGTTCTCGGTCGGCCTGGTATTTCGGTTCGGGGGAAAAGCGCCGGCTCCGGCCCCGGTATATCGTGCGCCCGAACCTGTCGCCGCGCCGCCTTATGTAGCACCGCCGCCCAAGCCGGTAGTCGTGAAGCCGCCACCTCCTCCTGCTCCCAGGCAAGAAGTCGTGACGCCGCCACCTCCGCAGCAAGCACCGGCAAGAATGGATCGGAACTGATCACCTGCCGGCAGCCCGATTACTGCGTGGAAGTCGAGGTGGGGTATGGGTAGGAATTTTAAACACCATTTTTCACCAAACGGCAATCTATCCCGCGATGAGCGAACAGTAAATCGCGTGAATTTTTGGCTGCCTTATGACCGATCGGGACGAAATTCAAATGTACCCGGGACTAACCGGAGTGGGCCGGCTTTTGCCTCTTGACTAAGGGAACAAATGCCCCCGAACGTTAACTCCGAACCGTTCGATTATGGCTTTTGCTCGTTGCTGTCGGCGTTATCTTTGGTCTCCCCGGATCCCTCTAATGGCTCCTGCAGCGCGGCAAGGACCTGCGCCGGTTTCAGTGAGTGCTGCATCACCGCCGCCTCGGGATCATGGCGGTCTTTGACATTTGGCAAATCGCGCCTTAATTCTTCTAGTATGTCGATAATCTTGGCGGCCTTCTGCTCAGTCAATAGCGTCACCTTCAGGTCCAGATGCGCCCTCTGCTCCTCAAGTTTTGCAAGCCGGTTTTGCTTGATCAAAACAACAGTCGCGGTCAGCAACGCGCCCAAACCCACAATGCCCTGCAGCCAGAAATAAGGCGCTGGATCGAATTCAGCCATGCCGGACCAGCGAAATACGGCATTGGCGAGTATCCATACCGCGACAAACAGGAGAATGATGCCAAGAAAAACTGGCTGCCCGACAAATCCACTAAAGCGTTCGAGGATCCGTTGCGAGCGACTGATCTTTTGTTCTTCGCGCTCGTAGAACGCAAGAATGGTCTCTATATTCTGGTCGTGCTGGTCTGGTTCGGATTCAAACGGCGTGTCCGTGCCGTAATGAGGGGAAGCTGATGGAACGTCAGATTTTGATTTCATCGCGGTATATTACATGACCGGGTAGGCTCCCGGCAGGCCGTCCATACCTCCGGAACGCCGATCACATGAGTAATGCGGCTCATCGATTTTCACGAGATGGAGCAAGAATGGGACTGATACGACTGAGCCACAACCCACCCGTGACGGTAGGATGTTGGAGGTAATCCTACGGTCGTTCTGACGACGAAGTTAAGGTGCGGTTCAAAGACGGGCTCTTATACAGATTGCGGGCACGCCGCAGATGACCGCTTTGGGTCGATAGCGCCCATTCGTTTCTCCAGATAGCAGCCATTCGATTATAGGTAACCAGCCATTCAAATTTTCTTCTGAACGGCCAGCAGCCGATACTGTCAAGCGGTAGCGATAAGGTGGGGCCAACGGTGTTAACGGGGTAGTAAACGCGCGTCATTTTGAAGCGCGTAGTTTTGGGGGTGGATGCGCGGTTTAGCGAAGGGGGCG
>VFLF01000486.1 GCA_009885185.1 Nitrosomonadales bacterium
GGTATGTGTAATCTATGCGTCCAGCGCGCCGCCGCAGCTCGAGCCTTGCCCGGCGGTGCAGCCGTAGCAATGGTCTTTGACCACAATCGGGTTGTTTGCGACATCGGCGCCCATCAGTTCACGCAGGCGCGTGCGCGGTTTGTTTTTCCATGCCAGCGGCAGGCCGAGCATCTGGTTGAAATCGCAATCGTAGACGTAGCCTTGCCAATCCACCGACAGCAGCGAGCGGCACATCACCGATTCGAGGTTTTGCGGCTGATAGGCGTTTTTCAACACGTCCATGTAATGCTCGAAATTTCCCTTTGAAATCAAGGTGCTGCCAAAGCGCTGGATAGGCATATTGGTCAGCACATACAGCTCGGTGAATTCAATGCCGAAGTGCTCGCCCAGATGTTTGCGGTAATCATTTTCGAGCGGGCCTTGCGGCGGCGGCAGCACCGCGCCTTGGGGGTTGTAAACCAGGCTGAGTTTCAACGGCGAACCCGCTTTGCCGTAGCCTATTTCATTCAGCCGTTGCAGCGCGCGGATACTGGTGTCGAACACGCCCTTGCCGCGTTGCCGGTCGACGTTTTCTTCGAGATAGCAGGGCAGCGACGCTACGATATCCACGTCGTTGTCGCGTAGAAAATCGGCGAGTGTTTCCTGGCCCGGTTCAAACAGAATGGTGAGGTTGCAACGATCCATCACCCGCACGCCGAGTTCGCGCGCGGCTTTGACCAGCGGGCGAAAATGCGGATTCAGTTCCGGCGCCCCGCCGGTGAGATCGAGTGTTTTGATGCCCGCCGACTGCAAGAACCCAAGAACCTCGAACATGGTTTCGCGGCTCATCGCCTCGGTGCGCGCGGGACCGGCATTAACGTGGCAATGAAGGCAACTTTGATTGCATTTGTAGCCCAGATTGACTTGCAGAATGTCCACACGGTTGCGGCGGATGGCGGGAAAGTCGCTGACTTCCATCAGCGGCAGGGTGGCGTGCATCTCGATCTCCAGTGACTCGTTATTGTTGACCCGCGGCTGGCGCTTGGTTGGCGGTATTCTACTTGGTCGTGAATAGAGCGCTGTACCTTTCACGGCGATAGCACTGCGATGGATATTCCGTAAGTATCTGTTTTTAATAATAATTTAATGAACGCCTCACTGCTTCACGCAGGATTCAGCGCGACGGCGGAGGCAATCGTGTCCGCCGCCGTTTCATTGACCGCAAACCTCTGATTGCGCTACCCTTTCGGACTACCCGCCGTAGCGCCCTGCGGATTCTTCCCGTTCCCATCCTCGTTCCATGTCTAAACCTGTCAAAACCCCGACTTTTGAATCCGCGCTCGCCGAGCTGGAGGAAATCGTGTCGGACATGGAAGCCGGGCAGTTGCCGCTGGAAAAATCGCTGGCGGCGTATAAGCGTGGCGCGGAGCTGTTGAAATTCTGCCAGGGCGCGTTGCAGGACGCGCAGCAGCAGGTCAAGATACTGGAAGACGGTACGCTGAAAAACTTCAGTTCGGCCGCGCAGTGATCTCGTGACTCACGTTCCCGACTTTCAGGCCTGGGCCGCGGCCGGTCAGGCCCGCACCGAAGCCGTACTGCAAAAGTTGCTGCCCGCGCCGGAGATCGCGCCGCAACGCCTGCATCAGGCGATGCGCTATGCGGTGCTGGGCGGCGGCAAGCGTGTGCGCCCCTTGCTGGCCTTGGCGGCTGGCGAGTTGTCGCACGCCGATCCGGAGCGCGTGGCGCTGGCCGGCGCGGCGGTGGAAATCATTCATGCGTATTCGCTGGTTCACGACGATCTGCCTTGCATGGACGACGACGTGCTGCGGCGCGGCAAGCCGACCTGCCATGTCGAATTTGATGAAGCCACCGCGCTGCTGGTGGGCGATGCGCTGCAAAGTCTCGCGTTTCAGGTGTTAAGCGAATACAAACTCAATGATGACGCGGCGGTGCAACTGGACATGGCCAAGTTGCTGGCGATTGCCTCGGGCTCGCGCGGCATGGCGGGCGGGCAGGCGATTGATCTGGCGGCGGTGGGCAAGGTGCTGACCGTGCCGGAACTGGAATTCATGCATGTACATAAAACCGGCGCGATCATCCGCGCGGCGGCGCTGCTGGGGATGAAGTGTGGCGCGCCGATGAACGCGGATGAGCACGCGCAGGTGGATACCTTCGCCAAGCTGATCGGTCTGGCGTTTCAGGTGGTCGATGATGTGCTGGATGTGGATGCCTCCAGCGCCACGCTGGGCAAAACCGCCGGCAAGGACGCCGAGCAGGGAAAACCCACTTACGTCAGCGCCATGAGCCTCGCGCGCGCCAAAGCCTTTGCCGAGGAACTGCGCCAGCAGGCGATGAAGGCGCTGGAAAGTTTTGGTGACCGCGCGCTACGCCTGCGGCAACTGGCCGACTTTATCGTATTGAGAAAATTCTGATGTCGCGACGTTACGATCTGCTGAAAATGGTCGACTCGCCGCATGCGCTGCGGCAACTGGAGCGCAGCCAGTTGCACCGGCTCGCCGGCGAATTGCGCCAATACCTGATCGATTCAGTGAGTCAGACCGGCGGGCATCTGTCGTCGAATCTGGGCACGGTGGAACTCACCATCGCGCTGCATTACGTGTTTAATACGCCGCATGACCGGCTGGTGTGGGACGTGGGGCACCAGACCTACGGCCACAAAATACTCACCGGGCGGCGCGAACGCATGAATACGCTGCGCATGTGGCAGGGGTTGTCGGGTTTTCCGCAGCGCACGGAGTCGGAATACGACACCTTCGGCACCGCGCATTCGAGCACCTCGATCAGCGCCGCGCTCGGCATGGCGGTGGCGTCCAAGCTCGCGGGTGTGCCGCGACAGGCGGTGGCGATCATCGGCGACGGCGCGCTGACGGCGGGTATGGCGTTCGAGGCGCTGAACAACGCGGGCGACATGGATGTCGATCTGCTGGTGATTCTGAACGACAACGATATGTCGATCTCGCCGCCGGTGGGGGCGCTGAACAAATATCTCGCCACGCTGATGTCGGGGCGGTTTTATGCCAAGGCCAAGGGCCTGGGCAAGAAAGTGCTGGGCGACATCGCGCGGCGCGCGGAGGAACACGTCAAGGGCATGGTCACGCCCAGCACGATGTTCGAGGAGTTTGGCTTCAACTACATTGGCCCCATCGACGGGCACGATCTGGATGCCCTGCTGCCCACGCTGAACAACATCAAGCATTTGAAAGGCCCGCAGTTTTTGCACGTGGTGACGCGCAAGGGTCAGGGTTATAAGCTGGCGGAAGCCGATCCGGTGCTGTATCACGGCGTGTCCAAGTTTGATTCCACCAATGGCATCGCCAGCGGCAAATCCGGCGGTAAACCGGCGTATATGCAGGTGTTTGGCGAGTGGCTCTGCGCCATGGCGGCGCACGATAAAAGGCTGGTGGGCATCACGCCGGCGATGCGCGAAGGTTCGGGCATGGTGCAGTTTGCCGCGCAGTTTCCGGACCGCTATTTCGATACCGGCATCGCGGAGCAGCATGCGGTGACGTTCGCGGCGGGCCTCGCCTGCGACGGCGCCAAGCCGGTGCTGGCGATTTACTCCACGTTTTTGCAGCGCGGTTTTGATCAGTTGATACACGACGTGCAGATACAGAATCTGCCGGTGATGTTCGCGCTGGATCGCGCGGGGCTGGTGGGCGCGGACGGCGCCACGCATCACGGCAGCTTTGATTTGTCGTATTTGCGCTGCCTGCCGAACATGACGGTGATGGCGCCGTCGGACGAAAATGAGTGCTGGCATATGCTGAACACGGCGTTCAGCATGACGACGCCGGTGGCCGTGCGCTACCCGCGCGGCGCGGGGCCGGGCGTCGCCATCGAGCGCGACTTCGACACGCTGCCCATCGGCAAGGGGGAACTGCGGCGCAAGGGATTGAAGGTGGCCATTCTTGCCTTTGGCTCGATGCTGACGCCCGCCTTGGCGGCGGCGGAAGAATTGAACGCGAGCGTGGCGAACATGCGCTACGTCAAGCCGCTGGACACGGAATTGGTGCTGTCGCTGGCTGACTCGCACGATCTGCTGGTGACGGTGGAAGAGAATGTGGTGATGGGCGGCGCGGGCAGCGCGGTGCTGGAGTTGCTGCAGCAGCATCGGCGCAATAGTTCAGTGTTGCAACTGGGATTGCCGGACCGGTTTGTCGAGCAGGGCGATCCGGCATTGCAGCTTGCCGCGTGCGGTCTGGATAAAGCCGGATTGCTGCGCGCCATACGCGAACGCATCGGCGCGCGCGTGGAGTTGCAGGCCGTGCGCAACATCTGATTGGAGAATCCGGAGACCCGTATGCCTCAAAAGCGCAAGATGGTCGATGATGATGATATCGAAGGCTATTCCAAGGTTGAGAGTTATCATCCGGTCACGGTAAAACGCGTCGCCGACAAGTACCGAGGGATACTCAAGGACATCGGCGAAAATACGGAACGCGAAGGCCTGGTGAAGACGCCGGAGCGCGCCGCCAAGGCGCTGCATTTTCTCACGCACGGTTATGATCTTGATCCGGCGGAGATCTTGCGCTCGGCGATGTTTTCCGAGGAATACTCGCAAATGGTGATCGTCAAGGACATCGAGCTTTACTCGTTGTGCGAGCACCATCTGCTGCCGTTTTTCGGCAAGGCGCACGTGGCGTATATACCCGATGGGCGCATTGTCGGCCTGTCGAAAATTCCGCGCGTCGTCGATGCCTACGCGCGGCGCTTGCAGGTGCAGGAGCGCTTGACGATGGAAGTGCGCAACTGCATACAAGACACGCTCAAACCGCTGGGCGTGGCGGTGGTGATCGAGGCCAAGCATATGTGCATGGTGATGCGCGGCATCCAGAAGCAGAATTCCATCGCGACCACTTCGGCGTTTACCGGCGAGTTCAACTCCGAAATAACGCGCGCGGAGTTTTTGCGCTTGATCCAGGATTGAACAGGAAGCGTGGCCGCATGACTGACATTAGCGCCTTCCTGCCACGTGTGCGCGGCGGCGGCATGGTCATTCTGGTCGATGACGAGCGCCGCGAGAATGAAGGCGACTTGTTCGTTGCCGCCGAAAAAGCCACCGCGGAGGCGATCAACTTCATGGCGCTGCATGGCCGCGGGCTGATCTCGCTGGCGCTGACCGAAGAAC
>VFLF01000308.1 GCA_009885185.1 Nitrosomonadales bacterium
CGCCGAGTTCCAGCGCGAGATGGTGATCTTCCAGCGCCACGCTCGCCTTGTTCTGATCGAGCGAGCGTCCGCGCGAGCGGCACGCCAGCACCTCGATGCCCGCGTCGGCCAAATAGCGCGTGAGCATTTGATTCACCGCTTCCGGCCAGCGTGTCGCGAGTGCAATTTTTTTCGCGCCGAAGTGATTCAGCGTGGCGATGTGCGCTTCGAGATCGGTGTCGCAGGGCAGGCCTGTGCGTTTTTCGGCCTCATGCAAAATTTCCAGCATACGCTTGCGACCCAGCGCGGAGGCCACCGGCACGCCGGAAAGCGAAATGCGATCCACTTTCTTTTTCGCCAGCAGATCAAAACGATCCCACAGCGCCGGCAGATTTTCCTCAACGGCCGCGAGGCTGTATTCGCGCAGGTTCAGCCCGGTGGTCACCAGCATCATACCCTCGGGGGCAACGCGGTAAAACTGATAAGCGTCCTGATCGGTGTAGAGGTGCGGGATGATGTAGCCGAGTTGGTACCATGGGGCGATGATGGTCATGCTGATAATTCCTTAACGATAGGGTGGCATAGTCATAGTTATAGCAGAGCGCGTGTCGCGGTGACAGAACCTGCGTTAAACTTCGCGACGCGAGCCAGGTATGGATCTCGCCGCAGCTGGTTTTCTCGATTTCCAATAGACAGGACTCTTGCAAGCAAATGGCAAAACTGATTCACGATGTCGAAGGTGTGGCGAGCAGGGAGTTTGTACTGCGCAAGGAGCGGGTGACCATTGGGCGCAAAGCGAACAACGATATTCAAGTCGAAGGCGCGAATGCGAGTGGCGAGCACGCTTGTATTTTGACGCTTGCCGGCGATTCCTTTTTGGAGGATTTAGGATCCACCAACGGAACGCGCGTCAACGGCAACCCGATCCAGAAATATCGACTGAAAAATAATGATCTTATCGAAATAGGCAGTCACCGGTTCAGGTTCGTCACCGATAACGCGCAGGCCGACGACGACAGCGAGAAAACCATGATCTTGCCTCCGCGCACCTTAACCGCCAAGGTGGCGCCAGCGCCAGCGCCGCAGAAGGGATTTTTCGCGAAGTTGATGTCCTGGTTCAAATGATTCGTTATTTTAAAGTTGTTTAAAAACCATAACTTATATTGAATTCTCGCGGGTGTCGCGCAGCACCACCAGCGCATCCGCCGCCACCACGCCCGCGCCCCGCGCGCGCACAAACAGCGGATTCACATCAATCTCGGCCACGCGCTCGCGATGATCGCTGATGAGCCACGACAGCCGCACCAGCACATCGACGACGGCATCGACATCCGCCGCCGGCGCGCCACGATAGCCTTCGAGTATCTTCGCGCCCTTGAGTTCGGCGAGCATGTCTCGTGCGTCAGCCGCGGTTAGCGGCGCGAAGCGATGTGCCACGTCGTGCAGCACTTCGGTGAGCACGCCGCCCAATCCCACCATCACATAGGGGCCGAAGTGCGGATCATTCACCGCGCCGACGATCATCTCCACGCCGCCCGCCATTTCCTGCACCGAGATGCCGTCGATGCGTGCGTCGGGCGCGTGTTTTTTGCCGCCGTTAACCACGGCCTGCGCGGCGGCTTTGAGTTCGTCGAGTGATTTGACGTTAAGCCGCACGGCGTCGGCTTCGGTTTTGTGCGGGATATCCGCCGAGGCGAGTTTCACGGCCACCGGGAACGACACCGGGCTTTCTTTCAACGCGAGTATCGCGTCGAGCGACAGCAGCACTTCTTTCGTCGCGGGAATGCCGTACTGCGCGAGGCATTGTTTCGATACGTGTTCGGCGAGCGCGCCGCTGCCTTTCAGTTCGAGTGCTTGTTTCGCAACGGGCCTCGCTTCGGCTTTGTCTCCGTGCGACAGAAACTTCTGCCGCTTCATCGCGAAGTCGGTAAACAGGCCCACGGCGCGCCCGGCATCCGCCGCGAAGCTGGGACAATAAATGCCATTCTTTTCCAGTTCGTGTTTGATGTCGAGATCAAGGCCGGGCACCGGCGACCAGCCGACGATAATCGGCTTGTCGGTGCGCTTGGCGATGCCCAGAAATTTCGGCAACCATTCTTTCAGCACCGGGCCGCCCGCGCTGCGTACATGCAGCATGTCCCAACCCGGCTCATCGACAATGATTTCCAGCACGGTGTGTTGCTTGCCATAGACCGGCGTGGTGTCGATGGGATTGCCGCGCGAACCGTAGTCGGCCACCACGGCCTTTAACTTCTCCGCGGTGTCATCCGAGGGCAGCGGCAGATGCAGGCCATTGCGCTCGTACGCTTCCGCCGTCATTACGCCCCAGCCGCCGGAGCCGGTGAGCACGCCGATGTTGCGGCCTTTCGGGTAACGCCCGCCGAGCACCAGCTTGGCGACATCCGCCATCTCGTGCAGATCGGTGACCTCGATAAAACCGCCTTCGCGAAACGCCGTCTTGAACAAGGTGTAATCGGCGGTGAGTTTGCCAGTGTGCGAACCCGCCGCGCGCCGCCCGGCACCGCTGTTGCCGACCTTCAACAGAATAATCGGCTTGCCGATTTGCAGCGCGCGCTGGCCGAGTTCGCGCAGCTTCACGCCCTCGGTGCTGGATTCGAGGTACGCGAGAATCAACTGCACGTCGTCCTGCCCCAGCAGCGTGTGGCAGAAGTCGAAAAAATTCAGATCCGCTTCGTTGCCGCACGACACGATGTAACGCGAATCCACGCCGCGCGCGTGCGCGTGCGCCAGCATCGAAAGTCCCACGCCGCCGCTTTGCGACACAACCGCCACTGGGCCGGGTTCGAGCGATTTATCGTACAGCGCGCCGCCGAAGGCGCAGAACGCGCGCGTGGCGATGTTGGCGACACCGATGCAATTGGGCCCGACCACACGCACGCCGCTTTCCTTGATTGCGGCTTTCAATTTGCGCTGCATGTCGGCGCCCGCCGCGCCGATTTCCTCAAAGCCGCCGGCGAGCACCACCGCGAACGGTATGCCCGCCTTGCCGCAATCACGCAGCGCCTGCGGCACCTGCGCGGCGGATACCGCCACCAACGCTACATCGCAGGGGCCGGGGATCGATTGCGCGTCGGGGTAGGCCTTGACGCCCTGCACCTCGTCGCGCTTGGGGTTCACCGGGTAAATTTTTCCGGCGTAACCGGCCTCGATCATCAGGCGCAGCGGTTGTCCGCTGATGGAGGTGTTGTTGCTGGAGGCGCCGATGATGGCGATGGATTGCGGCGTGAGCAGGCGCGATAGATCGATGTGGGGGCGGGTGGTCATGGTGTGTAGATGGGTTATCGAGCGTGAAACACACCTCCGCGGGAATGACGGGTGTGGTTTTGATTCTTATTTGGATAAAAGAAAAAAGGGTTGTTTCAAGGCCGCATCGTAAACGATGCCCGCCCCGGCGTCAGCAGCGGTTCCGCTAGGCGGACAAACTCGCGCAGTAGTTTGCGCGTGTCGCGCGGATCGATGATTTCCTCGATCCAAAATGTTTCGGCAGAGCGGAACGGCGAGCGTAGTTTGTTGAGGCGGTCTTCGATCTCGGCGAGTTTGGCTTGCGGCTCGGCGGCTGCATCGATCTCGGCGCGGTACGCGGCCTCAATGCCGCCTTCCAGCGGCAGCGAACCCCAGTGCCCCGACGGCCACGCATAGCGCAACGACAAACGCCCCGGCGGCTGATGCAATGCGCCCGCCACGCCGAACACATTGCGCACGATGACCGTACACCACGGCACGGTGCATTGATCGATGGCCGTCATCGCGCGCACCCCTGCGCGGATGGTGGCGGTTTTTTCCGCTTCAAGGCCCACCAGAAAACCGGGGCAATCGACTAGGTGCACCACGGGAAGATGAAACGTCTGCGCCAGATCGACAAAGCGGATGATCTTGGCGCAGGCATCCGCCGTCCATGCGCCGGCGTAGTGATACGGATCGCCTGCCATCACTGCGACCGAACGGCCTTCAATGCGCGCGAGGCCGGTGATGATCGAGCGACCGAACATTGACCCCATTTCAAAAAACGAGTCACGATCCACCAGCGTTTCGATGATCGGACGCATTTTGTAAACCTTGCGGCGATCCTTGGGGATCGCCTCCAGCAATGCCTCATCGCGGCGCGTGGAAGAGTCATCACAAGGCAGCACCGGCGGCGTACTGTGTATCGACGGCGGCAGGTAAGATAAAAACCGTCGCGCACACGCAAACGCTACTGCCTCCGTATCCACTGCGTGATCCACCGCGCCGGCCTTGCACTGAATCTGCCAGCCGCCGAGTTCCTGTTTGGTGAGCTTCTGGCCGATGCGTTCCACCACCGGCGGTCCGGCGACGAACATCGCGGAAGTGGTTTTGGTCATCACCGAGTAATGGCTCGCCGCCAGCCGCGCCGCGCCCAGCCCGGCCACCGAACCCAGACCCAGCGCCACTACCGGCACCGTGCCGAGATTCACCGCCGCGAAGTGATAGCCCGCCGTGCCGCCCACGCGCCCCGGTAGATTGGCGCGCCCGGTGGTTTCTATCGTTTTGACCGAACCACCGCCGCCGGAGCCTTCGATGATGCGCACGATGGGCAAACGAAATTCGTTCGCCATCTGCTCCGCCATCACGGTTTTTTCTTTAATCGTGGCGTCCGCCGAGCCGCCGCGCACGGTGAAATCGTCGCCGCACACCACCACCGCGCGGCCCTCGATCAGGCCGCGACCGAACACGCAGTTGGCGGGCTGCAACGCGGTGAGATTTCCCGCGTCGTCGTAGCTCGCCTTGCCCGCGATCGCGCCGACTTCGTGAAAGCTGCCCGCATCCAGCAGCCCGTCGATGCGCTCGCGCACGGTGAGCCGTCCGCCGTCGTGCTGGCGTTTCACTTTATCCGCGCCGCCCATTTGTTTGGCGAATGCTTCACGCGCGCGCAGTTCATCGAGTTCGGGTTGCCAGGTCATGAGTGTTTAGCTATGTTGAATTTGTTAGAGGCGTGGCATACGCGGGTGGTACCCTCGTTTATAGCAGAGCAGGGCCGCGTTTTACACTACGACGCATTTCACAGAAGACAGTCATAAAAATTGTTTAAAAACAAATACTTATATATTATTGCCTTTGGGGCATGGGGCTTATCTACCGCTGCGGCTAGCGGCGCGCAGGCCGCTTCGCCAGAGCCCGCCCTAGGCCTGCCGAAGGGATCAGGACAAGCATGGCCGGCGAAGCCCATCAAGTTTGTCATGACCGCGCCCGCAGGCAGTTCGATTGACGCCATCGGACGCATCCTGGGTGACAAACTCAAAGAGACGTTGAAGCAGCCGGTGATGATCGAAAATCGCGCGGGCGCGGGCGGCACGCTCGCCACGGATTTTGTCGCCAAGAGCGCGCCGGATGGCTACACCCTGGTGCTGTCGTTCAACGGCCCGCTTGCGTTTGGGCCGCATCTTTACGTCAGGCTGCCGTACGATCCTTTGAAGGATTTGATCCCCGTCATCACCACTACCAGCCAGCCCAACGTGCTGGCGGTGAGCAGCACGATGACGGTCACGTCGTTGAAACAACTCATCGCACACGCCAAAGCCCATCCCGGCAAACTGAGTTACGCCTCGGTGGGCAACGGCAGCTCGTCGCATCTGTCGATGGAATTGTTGAAATCGATGGCGGGCATCGACATCGTACATGTGCCGTTTAACGGCTCGCCGCCCGCGATTGCCTCGGTGGCGGGCAACGACACGCAATTGTTGTTTGCGGTGCCCACTGCGATCACGCCGCTGGCCAAGGCGGGCAAAGTGAAAATGCTCGCGGTGTCGGGTGCCGTGCGTTATGCGCTCACACCGGAGCTGCCCACCGTGGCCGAAGCGGGGCTGCCGAAGTTCGAAGCGCTAGCGTGGAACGGCGTGCTGCTGCCCGCGGGCACGCCGATGGAAATCGTCACGCGCCTGAATCGCGAACTCAACGCCGCATTAAATGATGCCGATGTGCGCAACAAGCTGAACAGCGCAGGGCTGGAGCCGGTGGGCGGAACCGCCGAAGCGTTCCGGCAGTTGATACATGCGGAAAGCGACAAATGGGGGCCGGTCATCCGGCGCATCGGCGCACGGGTGGATTGACCGCGCCGCCGCGATTTCGCACACTTTCGTTTTGCATTATGAGCAAGCCCGCGTAGGATGGGTGCAACCCATCACAAACACTGATAACCAGGAGAAATCATGTCCGACGAAGACCTAAAAGCCGAACTCGAACGGTTACGCAATGAAAACGCCGCGCTGAAAAAAGGCGCGGCCACCGGCATATCCATGAAGGTCAGCGAGAAAGGCGCCCTGTCGATTTACGGCATGGGGCGCTTTCCGGTGACGCTGTATAAAGAGCAGTGGTTGAAGCTGATGGATATGTCCGCTGAAATCCGCGCTTTTATCGCGGCGAATGATGAGAAGTTAAAGACCAAGGGTTGATCGTATTCCGCGGGGCGACCCTCGCGGATCAGGCGTCTGTCGCCATCGTCTTCGCCACTTCCCGCGCGGTCTCGATGAAAATTTTTGCCGCCGGACTGAGCGTGCGATTCCTGAGCGTGAGGAGCGCCACGGGTAACCTGAGCGCCAGATTCACCGGTAGCTCCTTGATGGGCTTTCCCGCGGCGCCGTAGCGGTAAACGGTACCCGGTATGCAAGAAATGTAGTCACCCGATGCCAACAAGGCGAGACGCAAATTAAATGATGTAGTGTACATGGCCACCCGCGGCAGCCGCCCGGTCTTGGCCAATATGGTTTCGGATATTCGCGCCTGCGTGGCGTTACCCGGCTCGCCATAAAGCCATCCTTCGTCCATCAAGTCCGCTAGTGCAACCTTGCGCCGGCGCGCCCAAGGGCTTTGTGCGTCGGTGACCACGGTAAACGCGTTTTCAAACAGGGTTTCCGAATGAAGTTCGTCATCCCCTTGCGCCAGCGTAGATCTGCCGATCAACAAATCCAGTTTGCGTTCTCTCAGGTGGTGAACAATCTCTGAAGGGTTTACCTCTGTCGCATGCACGATGATCTTCGGGTGCCGTTTCGCAAGCCGCTGAATCACGGCGGGCAAAAATCCATGCAAAAGCGCTTCCGTGCATCCCATCCACACGTCACCTGCACCGGATGTTGCATGGAATTCAATGTCGCGCATGCCCTGCTTTAACGCATCGAAAGCTTCGGCGCCGCGCTGGAGCAGAATTTCGCCGAAGACCGTCGGCACGACCCCTTGCGTGCTGCGTTCAAACAGCCGCACGCCCACGGCATCCTCAAGATCGGCGATGGCCTATGATACCGTGGGCTGGGTGGTCGCTAGATGCGTCGCCGCCTTGGCCATGCTGCCGTGCTGCGCGACACTCGCCAGGATTTGCAGATCGCGCAGCTTGAGGCGGCGGCCGATGTGGTTGTCGGTGTCTTTGGCATTCTGGGGCATAGCGATCTCCTATAGCGGTATGGCTTTTATAGCCCTATTAGAAAATAGGTTGTTCCCAACGCGACTACCGGCTGTCATAGTTCATGCACGTGCAGCAGAACAAGATTTTACGCGTGTTTTTCCACGAACCTTGCCAATGCCATTATGAGGATGCACATGAACAACAATGCTTGTGGTAAAGCTTGTAGTAAGCGTCGAATTTCCCCGGCCCCATTTCAGCGGGCTTCATTACTTTTGAGTTCGATTGCGATAACCATCGGCTGCGCGGGTGCGCAGGCCGCTTCGACAGGCTCAGGACAGGCCTGGCCAACCAAACCCGTCAGGGTGGTGGTTACCGCCGCGGGTGGCATCCCCGATTTGCTCGCGCGTGCCATTGGCGAAAAGTTGACGCAATACAACGGCCAGACGTTCTTGATCGACAACCGGCCCGGCGCTGCCGGCAATCTGGGCGCGGGCATCGTCGCCCGCGCCAATCCCGATGGTTACCACGTGTTGTTTACGCCCGGTAGCGTATTGACGATGAACCCGAGCCTCTATAAAGAGATGCCGTTCGACGCGCAATCCTATGCGCCGGTGTCGTTGCTTGCGGACATGGCGGTGTTACTGGTCGTGCATGCAAAGAATCCCGCAAAAAATCTCGGCGAGTTCATTGCAGCGGCCAAGCGTGAGCCGGGGAAGATGAATTTTTCTTCGCCCGGTGCGGGCAGTTCGCTGCATCTGACGACCGAACTGTTCCAGCGCGTTGCAGGCGTCACCGTTCAACACATTGCTTACAAAGGCCCCGAGTTTGTGATTGCGGTAATGTCGGGGCAGGCCACCGGCATGTTCGCGAACCCGCCGGCCGTGGTACCGCAGATCAAAGCCGGCACATTACGGGCGCTGGCGGTCGCGGGCGCCAAACGCCTGCCGCAGTTGCCCGATGTGCCAACGATTGCCGAGGCTGGGCTGGCCGGCCTGGATGTTTCGTCCTGGTTCGGGGCCGTGGTTCCCGCCAGGACGCCGCGCCAGTTGGTTACGCAGTTGAGCACGCAGATTGCAAAGGCGCTGCGCGAGCCGGACGTGCAGCAGCGGTTGGTTGACCTTGGTGTGCGCCCGATAGGCAGCAATCCCGAAGAATTCGCCGAGTTCCTGAAAAAAGACAGAGCCAAGTGGGACGGTGTGATTCGTGCCGCGAACATACGGCTTGATTGACGCTATCTGATATCCACTGCCCGAGGAAGATTCATCATGACCGTCGATATCGAAAAATTACGCGCCGCGATTCCCCATACGCAGCCCCCATTCGCGCTCAAAAAGCTCGGCCATGTGGTGATCAAGGTCACCGATTTGCAACGATCACTGGCGTTCTACGCGGGCGTGCTCGGCTTCAAG
>VFLF01000610.1 GCA_009885185.1 Nitrosomonadales bacterium
CTAGGGAACGAGTCAGTTCGCCGGATCGCTGTTTCCCGCTCACTCGTTCATCTGTTCAATCGTTCACGGCCTCAAAATGAACCGCTACCCGCTCTGGAAATACATACTGCTGGCTGTCGTGCTGGTGCTCGGCTTTGTGTATACGGTGCCGAATTTTTTCGGTGAATCGCCCGCGGTGCAGGTGTCGCCGCTCAAGCCCACCAGCAAGATTGACCCGGCCCTGTTAAGTTCGGTCGAAGATGTCCTGACCAAAGGCGGCTTCAAGCCCGACGGTCTGTTGCAGGATCAGGGCGGCGTCAAGGCGCGCTTTGGTAATACCGATACGCAACTCAAGGCCAAGGAACTGCTTCAAACACAGTTGGGGCCTGATTACGTGGTGGCGCTGAACCTGCTGTCGC
Organism: Nitrosomonadales bacterium; assembly: GCA_009885185.1. The sequence continues at coordinate 399 of VFLF01000610.1, forward strand.
GCAGTCCCGAGTGGCTGTCGTCGATCGGTGCGCTGCCGATGTACTTGGGTCTCGATCTGCGCGGCGGCGTGCATTTCCTGTTGCAGGTGGACATGAAGGCGGCGCTGAACAAAAAGATCGACACCATGGAGAAAGACGTGCGCGGCGCGCTGCGCGAGAAGCGCATCCAGCATGCCGGCGTGTCGCGCGACAAGGACACGGTGTCCGTGCGTTTTCGCGACAAGGATATGCGCGACAAAGGCGTGGCGGAAATCGAAAAATCCATGCCCGATCTCGAATTGAAGTCGCAACAGGATGGCGACGAATTCCGCGTCACCGGCAAGCTGAAGGAAGAGGCCGTCAGGCGTACGCAGGAAAACGCGCTGCAACAGAACATTTTGACACTGCGTAACCGCGTGAACGAATTGGGCGTCGCCGAGCCGATCATTCAGCAACAAGGCGTGGACCGCGTGGTGGTGCAATTGCCCGGTGTGCAGGACACCACCCGCGCCAAGGATATTCTTGGCCGCACCGCGACGCTGGAAATCCGTATGGTTGAGGCGCACGCGGGCGATCCGGCGTCGCGCAACTACGATCCGCAAAAAATTGAACAGGCAGTCAAGGGTTCGGTGCCGTTCGGCACCGAGCTGCATTACTCGCAGCGCGACAGCGGCAAGGAAGCCTTGCTGCTTAGCAAGCAAGTGGTGTTGACCGGCGAGCGGCTGACCGATGCATCGCCGGGATTTGATTCCACCGACAACCGGCCGATCATCAGCATCACCGTGGACGGGCAGGGCGCGCGCATTGTGCAGCAGGTCACACGCGAGTCCGTCAAGCGGCGCATGGCGATTGTGCTGATCGACCGCGGCAAGGCGGAAGTGCTGACCGCGCCGGTGATTCAGTCCGAGCTGGGCGCGCGCTTCCAGATCACCGGCTTCAAGACCACCTCCGAGACCAAGGATTTGTCCTTGCTGCTGCGCGCGGGCGCGCTGGCGGCGCCGATGGAAATCATCGAGGAACGCACGGTCGGGCCGTCGCTCGGCGCGGAAAACATCAAGATCGGTTTTGAGTCGATGTGGTACGGTTTTGCCGCGATTGCGGTGTTCATGGTCATTTACTACGCATTGTTCGGCGTGTTCTCGATCATCGCGCTAGGATGTAACTTGTTGTTTTTAATAGCATTATTGTCAATGCTCCAAGCCACGCTGACCTTGCCCGGCATCGCCGCCATTGCGCTGGCGCTGGGCATGGCGATTGACGCCAACGTGCTGATTAATGAGCGTATCCGCGAGGAGCTTCGCAACGGCAACACGCCGCAAGCGGCGATCTATGCCGGTTATGACCGCGCGTGGGGCACCATTCTTGACTCCAACGTCACCACACTGATCGCCGGCGTCGCGCTGTTTGCGTTCGGCTCCGGGCCGGTAAAAGGCTTTGCCGTGGTGCATTGCCTCGGCATTTTGACCTCGATGTTCAGCGCGGTGATGTTGTCGCGCGCGCTGGTCAATCTGTGGTACGGCACACGGCGCAAGCTGGATAGTGTGTCCATCGGGCAGATATGGCGGCCCGCTGAGTTGGTAACGCCAAAGACAAAAAAAGCAGCACCTTAAAGCCTACGCTGGATACATAGACATGGAATTCTTCAGAATCAAGGGCGACATACCCTTCATGCGCCATGCGCTGATCTTCAACGTGATCTCGCTGATTACGTTTGTGATCGCGGTGGTGGCTTTGTCCACCAAGGGCCTGCATCTGGGCGTGGATTTCACCGGTGGCACGGTGATGGAGGTGAGCTACAGCCAGCCCGCCGATCTGAGCAAGATACGTGATTCGATGACCAAGCTCGGCTTTACCGAAGCCAGCGTGCAGAATTTCGGCTCTACGCGCGATGTGCTAATCCGTCTGCCGGTGAAGCAGGGTGTTACCAGCGCGAAGCTGTCCGAGCAGGTGCTGGCGGAGTTAAAGCAAATTGACGGCAGCGTGGTGCTGAAGCGCACTGAATTCGTCGGCCCGCAAGTCGGCAAGGAGTTGCTCGAAAACGGTGCGATGGCGTTGTTGTTTGTGTCGCTCGGCATCGTGGGTTATCTCGCGTTGCGCTTTGAGTGGAAGTTCGGCGTGTCGGCGATTATCGCCAACCTGCACGACGTGGTGATTATTCTTGGCTTTTTCTCCATCTTTCAGTGGGAGTTCTCGCTGCCGGTGCTGGCGGCGATATTGGCGATCCTGGGGTATTCGGTCAATGAGTCGGTGGTGGTGATGGACCGGGTGCGCGAGAATTTCCGCAACCGCAAATTCCGCAACACGCCGGTGCCGCAGGTGATCGATAACGCGATCACCGCCACCATGTCGCGCACCATCATCACCCACGGCTGCACGCAGTTGATGGTGTGCTCGATGCTGATCTTCGGCGGCGAGACGCTGCATTACTTTGCGCTGGCGCTGACTATCGGCATCTGCTTCGGTATCTATTCCTCGGTGCTGGTGGCCAGCCCGCTGCTGATGATATTCGGTGTGTCGCGCGAGGATTTC